>DATCFW010000450.1:0-3822 GCA_036509295.1 Solirubrobacteraceae bacterium
TTCGTCACGTGAGGCCGAGCCGGCGACCTTCTGAGCGGTCGAGACGAACGCCTCGGCCGGGACCTCAACGGCGCTGTCGGGCTCCGGCTCAGGGAACGGCGGAAAGTCATCGCCGCGGAGCGTGCGGATGTGGAACCTGGCATTGCCCGACACGACCTCCACATCCTGCTCGGCCGATCGCAGCTCGAGTGATACGGCGCTGGCCGGCAGCGAGCGCACGACGTCAAGCATCAGGCGCGCCGGCAGGACGACGGTTCCGTCGCGCGTCACCTCGGCTGGCAGCGGAACGCGGAGGCCGACGTCCATGTCGGTCGCTCGCAATTCCGATCCGGTCTGCTGCGCGGAGAGTTGGACACCGGACAGCGCCTGGATCGCGCTTCGCGTCGAGGCCACCCGGCTGACGGTCTGCAGCTGTGCGAGCAGGACGTCGCGCTCGAGGGAGATCTTCACGATTGATACCTCAGAAAGGAGTTAGAAGTCATAGAGCGAATAGAACCTGTGGAGAAGTGCGCAATCACCCGCGAATTGCGGAGAAGTTGGCGCTGCTGGGCGACAGACAAGTCTGTCAAGAGTTGCGGTCGTCGCGAGGTTTGGACACCTGGTCGGCGAGCGCGGCGATCTCGTCAACAACATGTTGATCATGCTTGAGGCGCTCTGAGACCCGCTTGCAGGCGTGCAGGACCGTGGTGTGATTGCGCCCGCCGAAGGCCTTGCCGATGGTCGGGAGCGAAGCGCCGGTGAGATCGCGGGCGAGATGAATGGCAACCTGACGGGGCCACGAGACTCCTCTGGCGCGGTTCTCCGAGGTGAGCTGCGCCACCGAGAGCTGGAAGTGCCCGGCGACGATCGCCTGCACCTCCGCGATCGATGGCGGCCCGGCATTTCGTCCCGGGTACATCGAGTCGAGCACCTCTGTAGTGAGGGCATGGTCGATCGGACGCCGGGTGAGAGAATGGAACGCCACCACGCGGATGAGCGCGCCCTCGAGGGCGCGGATGTTGTCGGTGACGCGGTCGGCGATGAGGTCCAGAACGCTAAGGTCGGCAAGGGGCACGCCGTCGAGCGCCGATCGTTTGCGCAGGATGGCGACCCGAGTGGCGTGATCCGGGGGGTTGATGTCAGCGACCAGGCCGGCCTCGAAGCGCTCGCGCAGGCGCTGCTCCACGGACACGAGCGCTCGCGGGAGGCGGTCACAGGTGAGGACGAGTTGCCGGCCGCTCTCGTACAGGGCGTTGAACGTGTGGAAGAACTCCTCCTCGGTCCGCACCTTGCTGGCGAGGAACTGGACATCGTCGATCAGCAGGACGTCGGTACCGCGGTAGGCCTGCTTGAAGGCGTCCAGCGAGCGCGATCCCAGGGCGGCGATGAAGTGGTTGGTGAACGCTTCGGCGGTCGTGTAGCGGACGGTGGTGGTGCCGCCGAACGCGAGCACGTAATTGCCGATGGCGTGCAGGAGGTGGGTCTTGCCCAGTCCGGGCGGCGCGTACAGGAACAGCGGGTTGTAGGCCTGGCCGGGCAGCTCGGCCACCGCCAGCGCGGCGGCGTGGGCCAGGCGGTTGCCCTCGCCGATGATGAACTGGTCGAAGCTGTAGCGGGGGTTCAGCCCGCTGCCGTCGCTGACCGCCTCCCCCCGAGGTTCGTCGACGCGGGTCGCGTCGGCGCCGCCGAAGACGACGCGGACGCTCGCTCCGAGGACCTGTTTCGCGCACCGTTCGACGAGCGGTCCGAACCGACCCACCGCCCAGCGCTGAGTCGCGGGGGGCGTGGCCAGGAGCAGCACCTCACCGTCCCATGATTCGACTTCGATCGGCGCCAGCCAGATCTCGTAGGCGGAGTCGCTGACCAGTCGCTGCAGCTCGGCTCTGATCGTGCGCCACGCGGACATGGCGTCAGGGTGCGCGGACAGCGCCAAGCGACTCCTCCCGGGAGTGTTTGAGAGACAACTGATGAGGGCCCGTCCGAACTGGCCCGAGGGTCGGCGACTCTATCAACGAGGTTTCGGTGCCTCGGCCCCTGGATCCCGGCGTTGACGCAAAGCGCGGGAAAAAGCTCGGACGGGGTTGCGGTGGGGCGGACGGATGGCTGACGAGGGCCCCGGCGAGGCTCGAGCCGCGCGTGCGTATACTCGGTTCGGGCCCGGGTTCTAGGCCCTCCATCCGCCCCACCCCCCACGTCGACCAGCGGTTCCGCGCCATGAAACGCACCTACCAGCCAAAGAAGCGCAAGCGCGCCCGGACGCATGGCTTTCGCGCCCGCATGCAGACCCGCGCCGGGCGCTTGACCCTCAAGCGCCGGCGCGACAAGGGACGCAAGCGCCTCACGGTCTGATGCCCTCGGGGCGGGCGGGATCCGTGTCCGCACAGCGGCCGGGGCGAGGGCGCCTCTCGCGCAGCGCTGAGTTCGATCGTGTCTTCCGTCAGGGCCGCTCCCATGCCGGCCGCGATCTCGTCCTGTATGTATTTCCGCGCGGCGGTGATGGCGCCGCCGCCGCCTCGCCTCGCCTCGGCCTGTCGGTGTCGCGCAAGGTCGGCGGCGCCGTTGACCGCAACCGGGTCAAGCGGTTGCTGCGCGAGGCCTTCGCGCGCGAGAGCGGACGGCTGCCTGACGGAAGCGACGCGGTGGTCATCGCCCGGCACGGCGCCAGGGAGCTCGCCGTCCGCGATGGACTCTCCGGGATCCAAAGCGCGTTGGGGGCGCTGATCGACAAGGTGCCGGGCGCCACGCTCAGCGCGGACAGCGCCGGCCCCGGGTCAGACCCGGCCGCCGCGACGGAACCGGTCGAGTGATGACGACCTTGCGACGCCTCGTCGTCCTCCCGATCCGCGCGTACCAGTTGCTGCTCTCACCGATGGGCGGAGACCGCTGCAAGTACTACCCGTCGTGCTCGGAATATGCCGCGCAGGCGGTGAACCGATACGGCATACTCCGCGGGCTCGTCCTCGCCGGATGGCGGCTCCTGCGGTGCAACCCGTGGAGCCGCGGCGGATTTGACCCCGTCGAGGAGCAGCGGCTGTTCAAGTCCCGAGCGACCGCCCCGATCGTCTGACCATGCTTCTCATTCCCGCGAACATCTTCCAGCCGCTCATCGACGTGTTCGAGGCGGTGCTGAAGTTCTTCCACAACAGCGTCGGCGTGCCGTGGGGCTGGTCGATCGTGCTGCTCACGATCTGCGTGCGTGCGCTCCTGATCCCGCTCACCGTCAAGCAGATCTCCTCGATGGCGCGGATGCAGGGCCTGCAGCCGGAGATGAAGGCGATCCAGGCGAAGTACAAGGAGGACAAGCAGCGCCAGCAGCAGGAAATGATGAAGTTCTACAAGGAGAACAACGTCAATCCACTCGGCTCCTGCTTGCCGATGGTGGCGCAGCTGCCGGTGTTCATCTCCCTGTACTACATGTTGCGCGAGAGCCTGCGCGTGGACATCTGCCCGCCGTGGCAGCGGCTCCACAACCACGGCATCCTCAGCACGGCGCACACGGTGGCCTGCGGAGCGCACGGGCAGTCGAGCTTCCTGTTCATCGGGGACATCACGAACAACGCCAAGGGCGCGACGCTGATCATTCTGATCGTGCTCTACGTCGGCAGCCAGCTCGGGTCCAGCCTGATGATGTCGGCGGCGACGATGGACCCGACCCAGCGCAAGATCATGCTGTTCATGCCGCTGGTCTTCGTCCTGTTCGTGATCCGCTTCCCCGCCGGCGTGCTCGTCTACTGGATCACCACCAACCTGTGGACCGTCGCCCAGCAGTACATCGTCCGGCGCCGCATCGGTCCCGTCCGGGCGGTCTCGGTGGTCGCCGGTCCCGATGGCGGCAAAGGCGCC
>DATCFW010000451.1:0-12329 GCA_036509295.1 Solirubrobacteraceae bacterium
TCAGCGTCGCGCACACTCAGCTCGGCCACGGAAAAACGGTCCGCGGATGGAAAACGTGACGGCTCAGTGGCCATGCCTTCAGTATGCCGCAGGGGCGCGTCGCCGAGGTCGCAAACTTGGCCCCTGGGCCACGGCCTGGGCCACGCTGCGTCTCTGGCCCACCCTGGCACACGGATTCAAATGATCACACCAACACAAAAGCCCCGCAAAAGCGAGGCTTCCGGTGATGGGCACGGGTGGTTTCGAACCACCGACCTCTCGCGTGTGAAGCGAGCGCTCTCCCACTGAGCTACGCGCCCGGGCGGACGACGAGTCTACGCACCGTGCGCCCGCACCGGTCAGCGAGTGGCGGCTGGGCGGCAGGACGGAAGCGATCGGGCCACTACTCAACCCCAGCGGCGATCCGGTACCGGTGCTCCGGTCGACCGGCGGCGCCGTAGTGCAGGCGGAGCTCGACGGTTCCCTGGCGGGCCAGCTCGGCCAGATAGCGCTGGGCGGTGGAGCGGCTGATCCCGATGCGGGCCGCGATCTCGGTCGCCGACAGGTCCTGCCCGGTCCCCCTCAGGTGCTCGCGGATACGGGCCATGGTGGGGCCTGACTGGCCCTTGGGGAGCGGCGCGGGTCCACGGAGCAGGCCGTAGAGGGCGTCGACCTCGTGCTGTTCGGCTTCGCTGACCCGGGCCAGGCGGGCGTGGAGGTTGCGATATGTGGTCAGGCGCTCCTCCAGCTGGGCGAATCGAAACGGCTTGACCAGGTAATGCACCGTGCCCAGTTGCATCGCCGCGCGGACGCTCGCCATGTCACGCGCGGCGGTGATCACCAGGAAGTCCGGACGGTCGGTCCGCTCCAGGGTCTCACGCAGGAGATCCAGGCCGTGGCCGTCGGGGAGGTAGAGATCCAGCAGCACCAGCTCCGGCGCCAGGCGGCCGATCTCGGCACGGGCGGTGACCAGGGTGGAGGCGTGGCCGACGACGCCGAACCCCTTGACCCGGCGCACATAGGCGGCATGGATGGTGGCGACGTGGTAGTCGTCCTCCACGATCAGGGTGCTGATCATCGCCGGCCCGGTGTCGGGATCGGGGCGGTCATGGGGAGGACCACGGTGAACGTGGTGGTCTGCGTTCCGTCCACCGTGATCGTGCCGTTGGCCTGGCGCACCAGCCGGTGCACCAGCGCCAGACCGAGGCCGTGGTACGGCCGGCCCTCGTCACACTTGGTGGTGAATCCGTCGGTGAAGATCGTCTGGCGTAGCTCCGGGGGCACGCCTCGCCCGGTGTCCTGGACCTGGATCGTCAGTGCCTCATCGGTGGCGCTCAGCGTCACGAGCACGCGGGGCGGCGCCACGCCCGCCGCCGCGGCGTCGACGGCGTTGTCGATCAGGTTGCCGACGATCGTCAGCAGCGTGGCGGTACCGGCTCCCGTGTCGGCCAGGTGCGAGGCCTCGGAGAGGGTGAGCTCCACGCCGCGCTCGGCCGCGATCGTCGTCTTGGCGAGCACCATCGCGGCCAGCTCCGGCCGCTCGATCCGCTCCCGGATCGCCTCGGCCAGTCCGTTGCTGGCTCCGGAGACGTCCAGCGCGTAACGTGCGGCCTGCTCGGGGTCACCGAGCTCGATCAGCCCGGCGACCGTGTGCATGCGATTGGAGAACTCGTGCTGTTGGGCACGCAGCGCGTTGGTCAGTGCGTCGACGTTGTCAAGCTCACGCAGCAGACCCTCCAGCTCGGTGCGGTCACGCAGTGTCACGACGGCTCCGAGCTCACGTCCCTGGTGGGAGACGGTCATGTGGCTGACGACCAGCACGTGTGCGTCGGTCAACACCACCTCATCGTGGCCGCTGGCCTCCCCGGTGAGCAGGTCATGCAGCCGGCTCGGCGCCACCAGCGCGCCGAGCGCCTGGCCGACGGCTTCGGGCCCCAGCTGCAGCAGCCGGCGCGCCTCGTCGTTGGCCAGGGTGATGCGCCCCTCGCGATCCATCGTGACGACCCCCTCGCGGATGCCGTGCAGCATCGCCTCACGCTCCTGCACGAGCGCGGCGATCTCATCCAGCTCCAGGCCGAAGGTGCTGCGCTTCAGCCGCCGCGCCAGCGTGATCGACGCCACGACTCCGATCCCCAGCGCACAGGCGAAGAACAGCAGCAGGCTGGGCAGCTCCCCCAACAGCTGATCGGAGATCCGTCCCTCCAGAATGCCGGCCGACACCTCTCCGACGATCGCCCCCGATGGACTGCGCAGCGGCGCCTTGGCGTTGGCCGAGATCCCCAGGTTGCCGTGGTCGGTCCCCAGATGATTGCGTCCGTCGAGCGCGACCACCGGCTCGCTGACGCGCTTGCCGATCAGCTGCCGATCCGGATGGGAGTACCGGATCCCGTGGCGATCGAGCACGACGATGTAGGAGGCTCCGGTCTCGTGGCTGACCTGCTGCGCCAGCGACTGGATCTGGCGGCGGGCGGCCGGCGTGCGGCTGACGATCGCCTGCCGGATCGTCGGGATGGCGGCGAACGTCTCGGCGACGGCCAGCGCGCGCTGCTGGTACTGGTCCTCCAGGTGCGCACGGACGCTGAGCGTGGTCAGCACAAAGCCCACGAGCGTGCTCGCGATGAGGATCCCGACCACGCTGGTCAGGATGCGATTGGACAGCTGACGCCGGCGCCGCACTCTCTTTCCTGGGCGGCAGTGTAGGGGAACCAGCCGTGCGCAAAATGCGCAAAAGTGCTGCAAATGCGCATTTGACGGATAACCGGCACAGACCTGTCGGTTCGACGCCACCCGCCCTACGGTGAACACGGCCTCACCGAGTGAGGCATGACGATCGCCTGAGCGGGCGAGGAGGAGAGGGATGCATCAGTTCTGGCTGGCAGTGGGCTTTGGGCTGGTCACCGCGTCGGTGATCGCGGTTGCCGCGGTTGGACTCAGCCTGCAATTCGGCATCACTAACTACATCAATTTCGCCTACGGCGACTTCATGGCACTCGGGGCCTACCTGACGTGGGAGCTGAACGCCGGCGCCGTCCACCTGAACATCTGGGTGGCGATGATCGGCGGCTCGCTGCTGGTGGGCGTGTTCGCGGTGATCGTCAACCGAGTGGTCCTCGGCCCCTTCGCCAGACGGTTCGAACGGGTCTTCTACGTGCTCATCGTCACCTTCGCGCTGTCACTGATCATTCTCAGCCTGATCAATTCGATCTGGGGCGCGGACGTGAAGCGATTCAACATGTCTTCGGAGACCCCGCTGCACATCGGGCCGTTCCTGCTCACCGTCGACCAGCTGATCGTGATCGGCATCGGATTGGCGCTGATGGTCGCGATTCACCTGCTGCTGACGGTGACCCGGCTCGGCAAATCGATGCGCGCCATGTCAGACAGCACGACACTGGCGATGACGAGCGGGATCGACACCCGGCTGATCACGACGATCACATGGTTTCTGACCGGCATCCTCGCCGGGCTGGCGGGGACGGTGCTCGGGATCACGTCGGCCAGTATCACCCCCAGCTTCGGCGAGACGTTCCTGTTCGTCATCTTCGCCGCCGTGATCGTCGGCGGCGTCGGCTCCGTCTACGGGGCCATTCTCGGCGCGGTGATGATCGGCCTGGTGACCGAGGTGTCGGCGGTGTTCATCAATGCCTCGTACAAGCTTGACACCGCGTTCGTCGTCCTCATCCTCGTCCTGCTGTTCAGGCCCAGCGGCCTGTTCGCGCGCGTCGGAAGGGTGTAGCCGCATGGCACCGATCGTCTACTACGCCTTCACCCTGCTGTTCTTCTTCGCCGCCTACAGCGTGCTCGGCTGGGGACTGAACCTCCAGTTCGGCGAAGCCGGAATCCTCAACTTCGCCTACATCGGCTTTGTCGCCATCGGGGCGTACATCACCGGGGTCACCTCCAGTGGCCCGCCGCCCGCCGGATCCGGGGAGTCCTACGTCCTCGGCGCCAGCCTGCCCTTCCCCCTCGGCCTGCTGGCCGGCGGCGTGGCGTCGTGCCTGCTGGCCGTGCTCGTCGCGTTCATCGCGTTCCGGCGGCTGCGCAGCGACTACCTGGCCATGGTGCTCATCTCCATCTCGCTGGTGATGTATGACGTCATCAACAACTACGTGCCGCTGTTCGACGGCGCCGACGGACTGAACTCGGTACCGATGCCGCTGTCGGGCACGTTCAATCTGGACGCGAACGGCTTCCTGATCTTCTTCGCGCTCCTCAGCGTCGGGATCGGCGCGGTCATGTGGCTCGTCATGAGCCGCATCACCCGGTCGCCGCTCGGCCGGACGCTCCGTGCCATCCGCGACGATCCCGACGTCGTCAGCGCGTTGGGCAAGAACGTCTTCCGCTACCAGTTGACGGCGATGCTGATCGGCGCGTTCTACGCCGGGATCGGCGGCGGGCTGATCGTCGAGTTCGCGTCGTCGTTCAACACGAGCGCCTGGCTGCCGGCCGAGACGTTCATCATCTTCGCCGCCCTGATCATCGGCGGGCTCGGCAACAACCTCGGCGTGATGATGGGCGCGTTCGTCGTCCCGGTGCTCTTCACCCAGCTGCCGAAGTTCATCCCGGACATCCCGGGGCATCCCGGTCTCATCCTCAACCTCGAGGGTGCGGTGATCGGGCTGCTGCTGATCGTGACGATGTGGTTTCGCCCGCAGGGCATCATCCCCGAGCGCCCGCGCCGCCCTGACCGATTCCTCGCCGCCCAAGCGCCGCCGGCGCCACCGGGCGGCATCGACGCCGACGCCGCCGAGGGCCCGCCGCCGGCACCGGCGGGCGCGACCGACGCCGAGACCACGGGATGAGCGCCGCGGCGATGACCACCCCGACGACCACGGCCGCCGTGCTCTCCGGCCACGACCTGCACAAGGCCTTCGGCGGCAACCACGCCGTCAACGGAGCCGATCTGGCCATCTCGGAGGGCTCGATCACCGCCCTGATCGGCCCCAACGGCGCCGGGAAGAGCACGGTGGTCAACCTGTTCTCCGGCCTGCTGCCCCCGGATTCCGGACAGGTCCGGCTCGTCGGCGCGGACGTCACCGGCTGGCCAAGCCACCGCATCGCTCGCCGCGGCTTGATCCGCACGTTCCAGCTCTCACGGGAGCTCCAGGGGCTGACGGTGCTGGAGAACCTGCTCGTCACCCCGATCGATCAGCTGGGCGAGTCGCTGGTCAACATCTTCCTGCGGCCCGGGGCGGTGCGCCGGCAGGAGCGGGCCAACGTCGAGCGGGCCACCGAGGTCCTGCACGACTACGGGCTCTACCACGTGCGCGGTAATTGGGCCCGCCAGCTCTCCGGCGGTCAGAAGCGACTGCTGGAGCTGGCGCGCGCGGTGATGGCGCGGCCGAAGGTGCTGCTGCTCGACGAGCCGATGGCCGGGGTCAACCCCGCCCTGGTCGACCAGATCGGCGAGCACATCCTCCGGCTGAAGTCAGATGGCATCACCGTGCTGATGATCGAGCACAACCTCGGCGTCGTGGAACGCATCTGCGATCACGTGATCGTCATGTCCGAGGGCCGCACGCTGGCGACGGGTCGCATGTCGGAACTGCGCGGCAACAGCGAGGTCGTCCGAGCCTACCTGGGAGGCGTCCTCGATGCCCGTCTTGACAGCTGAAGCGGTGACCGCCGGCTACTCGCGGGTGCCGATCATCCATGACGTCAGCCTGACGGCTGAGGCCGGGACGATCACGACCATCCTGGGGCCTAACGGCGCCGGCAAGTCGACGTTCGCCAAGGCGCTGTGCGGCGTGCTGAAGCCGATGTCAGGCCGGGTCTGGGTCCGGGAGACCGAGATCACCAAGCTCCCGGGCCACCTGATCCCGCGCCACGGGCTGGGCTATGTCCCTCAGAACGAGAACGTGTTCAAGCGGATGAGCGTCCGGGAGAACCTGGAGGTGGCCGGCTTCGTCCGCGCCAAGCGTGACGACGCCAAGCTCGACGAGGTGCTGGCGGTCTTCCCGGATCTGCAAACGGCCGAGCACAAGCCGGCCGGTCAGCTCTCGGGTGGCCAGCAGAACATGCTGGCCATGGCCCGATCGCTGATGATCGACCCGGTTGCGGTCATCCTCGACGAGCCGACGGCCGGTCTGTCACCGGCGTACACCGCCGTCGTGTGGGAGCAGATCCAGCGGATCGCCGCCAGCGGGACGGCGGCGATCGTCGTCGAGCAGAACGTGGAGCAGGCCCTGAGTCACGCCGACAGCGTCTACGTCCTGATCGCCGGCGCCAATTACGTCAACGGGCCGACCGCCGAGATCGCCGGGCTCGATCTCGGCGCCATCTTCCTCGGCCACACCTCGGCCAAGCCGGCCACCAGCAGCACCCCGTAACCCCATCAGAGGAGAGAGCAGAGACACATGGCACCGCACCGGTTCCACCGACGTAGGGCCGTCGCGTTGCTCGCGACGGCGGCATCGACGATCGCGCTGGCCGCCTGCGGCAGCAGCGCCAACTCGGTGACGATGGGCGAGATCTTCCCGTTCACGGGCTCCAAGGCCGAGCTGTCGGGTTGGGGTGTCCATGGGGTCCAGGCCGCGATCGAGAACATCAACCAGGCCGGCGGCGTGATGGGCAAGAAGATCAAGGTGATCTCCGCCGACGACGCCGCCGACTCGGTCGACGCCCTGCCGGCCCTGCGCAAGCTCCTGTTGTCCAAGCCCGTCGCGGTGATCGGCCCGTTCTCACCGACGATCGAGGCGGTCATCCACGACTTCGCTCCCAACGACGTCGCCGATTTCGCGCTTGGGGGCACCGCGCAGCTCGACGACATGAGCTACCCCTACGTCTTCCGCACGTTCTCGTCGGACTCGACCGAGGCGACGGCGATGGCCATCCACGCGGTCAGCGCCGGATACAAGACCGCCTCGCTCATCTTCGACAACTCCGCGAACTCGCAGGGGTTCGTCCCCCCGCTGGAGAAGGCGTTCACCAAGCTCGGCGGCAAGGTCCTCTCCAGCCAGTCGATCGTGCCCGACCAGGGCTCGTACCGCTCGGAGCTGGTCAAGGCGTTCGCCAACCACCCGCAGATCGTCTTCGCCTCCTTTGACACCCAGACGGCGTCGACGCTCTGGTCAAACGCCCAGCAGCTCGGGTACCTGAGCGTTCCGTGGCTCGGCGACGCGACCTGATGGCGGGCGCCACGTACGCCAAGGCGTTCGGGGCCAGTGCCGGCAAGGACCTGTTCGCGGCCCTGCCGGCACCGCCGGCCGGCGCGGCCTACCAGGAGTTCCTGGCGGCCTACCACGCCGCGTATCCCGGTGCCACGCCCCTGCCGTCCACGTACAACATCTACGACTCGGTGGTGATTGCGGCGCTGGCCATGGAGAAGGCCAAGAGCACCGATCCCAAGACGTGGCTCAAGGACGTGGAGCTGGTGGCCAACCCGCCCGGAACCGTGTGCACCGATTACGCCGCGTGCTCGAAGCTGATCAAGGCCGGAACCAAGCTCAACTACGAGGGCGCCGGCGGGTCCGACGACTTCAACTCGCACCACAACGTGTTCAGCGGGTTCTCCATCGTCGGGTTCAACGGGACGGCCAACGGCAAGCAGATCGCCTACGTCCCGGCCGCCGCGATCGCCAAGCTGGTCGGGTAGGGAACGTGACGGAGCCTTCGAGCCCGGCCGCGGGCCAGCCGCGCCCCCACGGCGCGCGGTCGGCCTCGGAGGCTCCGGGCCCGCCCGCGGGCGGGCCCGGACTGTTGAGCGGAATCCGCGTCCTGGACCTGACCACCGTGCTCGCCGGGCCCTACGCCGGCTATCAGCTGAGCCTCCTGGGCGCCGATGTGGTCAAGGTCGAGCGGCCCGACGGGGGCGACGTCGCCCGGGAGCTGGGGTCGTCGCCCGATCTGGGTGAGATCGGAATGGGCGCCTCCTTCCTGGCCCAGAACGCGGGCAAGCGCTCGGTCACCGTCGATCTGAAGACGGCCGGTGGCAAGCAGGTGCTGACCCGGCTGATCGCCGACGCGGACGTGCTGCTGGAGAACATGCGGCCGCGGGTCCTGGAGCGGCTCGGCTTCTCGTGGAGCCGGCTGCGGGAGATCAATCCCCGGCTGGTGTACTGCGCGCTCAGCGGCTTCGGCGCCAGCGGACCGATGGCCGGGCGGCCCGCGTACGACCAGATCGTCCAGGGCCTGTCGGGGATGTGCGACGTGACCGGCTATCCGGATGGCGATCCCGTCCGCGTCGGCTTTCCGGTGTGCGACACGATGGGCGGCCTGGCCGCCGCGATGGCGGTGTCCGCGGGGCTCCTGGGACGGGAGCGCACCGGGGAGGGATGCCGGCTTGACGTGTCGATGCTTGAGACGGCGCTGACAGGCATGGGCTGGGTCGTGTCGGACTATCTGATCGCCGGCCGACAGCCCGGCCGCGCCGGCAACGAGAACGCCACCTCGGCGCCATCCGGGTCGTTTCGCACCGCGGAGGGAGAGTTGGTCATAGCCGCCAACACCGACGCCCAGTTTCAGGCCATCTGCGAGAGCCTTGGTCGGCCGGACCTGCTCACCGATCCCCGCTTCGTCACCCGTGAGGATCGCCGGCGTCATCGGGTGCAGTTGCGCGATGAGCTGAACCGGACGCTGATGACCGCACCGGCGACTCGGTGGGAGACGCTGCTCGCCGATGCCGGGGTTCCGGCCGGCCGCGTGCTGACGGTTGCCGACGCGCTGGCCCAGGCTCAGATCCAGGATCGTCAGCTCCTGCAGGAGGTGGAGGTGCGCGGGAGCTCGCCGCGCCGCTCGGTGCGGATCCTCGGGAACGGCATCCACGTCAACGGCGAGGCGCCAAGGCCGTCCGCGCCGCCCCCGGCCCTGGGCGAGCACACGGTGCCGGTTCTC
The DNA here is from genome assembly GCA_036509295.1 of Solirubrobacteraceae bacterium. Taxonomy (GTDB): domain Bacteria; phylum Actinomycetota; class Thermoleophilia; order Solirubrobacterales; family Solirubrobacteraceae; genus Palsa-465. The sequence goes on from DATCFW010000451.1 coordinate 8,812, forward strand.
GGTGACCTCGGGTACTCCGGCGAGGAGATCGCCGCGCTACGGGACGAGGGAGCGATATGAACGATCCGGGCGCTATCGACCGGGACGGCAACGATCAGAGCGGCAGCTCCGCCGAGCACTGGTCGACGGCGATCATCGACACCGCGCCGGGCATCATCCGCCTGCGCGGCTATCCGATCGAGCAGGTGATCAACCGGTGTAGCTACGCCGCCACCGTGTGGCTGATGGTCACCGGCGAGCTGCCGAACCGGTGGCAGGAGCGGCTGCTGGAGGCGGCATTGGTGGCCGGGGTCGATCACGGCCCGCAGGCGCCGTCGATCGCCGCGGCGCGGATGGCGGCCACCTGCGGCGTCGGGTTGAGTCAGGCGGTCGCCACTGGGGTCAACCTGCTCGGCGACATCCACGGTGGTGCCGGGGAGGCGTGTATGCGGATGCTGGCGGCGCTCCTCGATGCGCACCCAGATCCCGACGACTCGGTGGCGGAGATCACGGCGGCGTTTGGGCGCTACCGGGCCGAGGTGCGCTATGTGCCGGGGTTCGGCCACCGGATGCACCGCTACGACCCGCGCCGCGACCCGTTGATGGACCTGGTCCGCTCGGCGCAGGCCGCCGGCGTGGTCTCCGGACGCTACCTCCAGGTGGCCGAGATCGTCGAGGCCGAGCTGCACCGCGGCGCCGGCCGGTCGATCCCGATGAACATCGATGGGGCGACGGCGGTCGTCTTTAGCGAGCTCGGCCTGGCGCCTGAGCTGGGCAAGGGACTGTTCGCGCTCTCCCGGTCAGTGGGACTGCTCGCCCACGCCTACGAGCAGAGCCAGGAGAGCGCCCGGATCAAGGGGCCACTGCCGGCGGGGGTCGGTGCCCGCTATACCGGTCACCCGCCGCGGGAGGTGACGGAGCGGTAGCCCGACGGCCCGTGGCCGCGGCCGCCCCGCCAACGCCACTCGCGGCGCCCGAGTCAGAGGCGGACGACGTCGGGCTTGTGCAGGCGGCGGGTGGCGCCGCGGAGATCCACGAACAGCGATGCGGATTCGACGAGCAGGCCGTGATCGACCTGCGGGTGGGCGGTGACGAGCACCACCGCGTCGGTCGCACCCATCGCGTCCAGCGGTGAGCTCTGCAGCCCGAGCTCAGGCAGGGCGGGCACGAACGGATCGTGGTAGGAGAGGACGGCGCCCCGCTGCGCCAGGAGCTCCATGATCCGCAGCGCCGGAGACTCGCGGGTGTCGCCGACCCCGCCCTTGTAGCTGACGCCGAGGATCCCGATCCGCGAGCCCTTCACCGGCTTGCTGGCGTCGTTGAGCGCGCGCTCGATCCGCTCGACGCAGTAATAGGGCATCTGCTGGTTGATCTTCCCGGCAAGCTCGATGAACTCGGTGGACATGTGGAACTCGCGCGCGCGCCAGGTGAGGTAGAACGGGTCGACGGGAAGGCAGTGGCCGCCCATCCCGGGGCCGGGCTCGAAGCGCATGAAGCCGTAGGGCTTGGTCGCGGCGGCGTCGACGACCTCCCAGATGTCGATTCCCATCCGGTCGGCGAGGATCGCCAGCTCGTTGACGAGGGCGATGTTGACCGAACGGAAGATGTTCTCCAGCAGCTTCGACATCTCCGCCGCCTCGGGCGTCGAGACGCGGATCACCTGATCGCACACCGTCTCGTAGACGGCGGCGGCGCGGTCCGTGCATTCGCTGGTGATTCCGCCGACGATCTTGGGGGTGGTGCGCAGCGTGAAGTCGGTGCGGCCGGGATCGACCCGCTCGGGCGAGAACGCCACGTTGATCTCCTCCCCGGCGCGCAGTCCGTGCGCTTCGAACAGCGGCAGCACCTGCTCGCGGGTCGTGCCCGGGTACGTGGTCGACTCCAGCACGACGAGCTGCCCGGCGTGGAGGACCTCGGCCAGCGCCCGGGTGGCGCCCAGCAGTGGCCCCAGGTCGGGCTCGCGGTTGGCCGTGAGCGGGGTCGGCACGCAGATGAGGACCGCGTCGGCCGCGGCCAGCACGCCATAGTCGGTGTCGGCCTCGATCCGTTCGAGCGCCGCCTGCAGGCGCTCGGACGAGACGTCTTCGATGTAGGACTGGCCGGCCCGGATCGCCGCCACCTTGTGGTCGTCGATGTCCACGGCGATGACCGGCTGACCGGCCTCGGCGAACTCCACCGCCAGCGGCAGCCCGACATATCCAAGTCCGATTACTCCGATCGCCATGGCCGCTGAAGATACACCGCGCCCTGGCGGCCGAAATCAACCAGACCGCGTGGCGGGAATCTGCCGACGGTGTACTACCATTCCCGACGGACCGTGCTAGGCGGGGTGCTAGCGGTGCTCTGTACCCACAATCCGCTCTAGTGGGGCTGAATTCCCTCTCGAGGGGCTAGACGCCCGAGGTCAGCGCCCCGTGTGAGGCGGTGATGGTTTGGTCCCGTTGCGATGGAGAGCTGTGAACCAGGTCAGGTCCGGAAGGAAGCAGCCTTAAGCGGTCACCTCCAGGCGCGACGGGAGTGCCGGACCGGAGTCATCAGACGGTGGCCGCGCCTCGGGAACGGCATCGAAAGAGGGTGCACGGTCCATTTTTCGGCGACTGGCAGCGGTTCTCGGCCACATGTGACCGAGAACCGCTGCCAGCCGGAATGTCGCTGCGTCGCGGGGGTCTCGACCGCCTCGGCCCGGCCGCGCGGTAGCGCCCGCGACGGCATCTAGACTCGACGTCACCGTGTCGACCGGCCCGTCCCTGTACCGCCGCCATCGCCCCCGCACGTTTGCCGACATGGTCGGCCAGGAGCAGGTGGTTCGCACCCTGTCCCACGCGATCACGCGGGGAAAGGTCCATCACGCGTACCTGTTCGTGGGCTCGCGTGGCACCGGCAAGACGAGCACCGCCAAGATCCTCGCCGCCAGCCTCAACTGCGAGCACGGACCCACCGTCACGCCGTGCGGCGTGTGCGAGTCGTGCGTCTCGATCGCCAGCGCCACCTCGATGGACGTCATCGAGATGGACGCCGCCTCCAACAACTCCGTTGATGACATCCGCGACCTGCGGGAGCGGGTGGCCTACGCGCCGCTGTCGGGTCGCCACAAGGTCTACATCCTCGACGAGGCCCACATGCTCTCGCCCCAGGCGTGGAACGCGTTCCTCAAGACGCTGGAGGAGCCGCCGCCGCGCACCATCTTCGTGCTCACCACCACCGAGGCCCAGAAGGTCCTGCCGACGGTGGTGGACCGCTGCCACCGCTTCGACTTCGGCCGGCCCACGGTGGAGCAGGTCGCGCGCGTCGTCCGCAGGGTCGCGGCCACCGAGCAGATCGACATCGAGCCGCCGGCGATCGCGCTGATCGCCCGCCATGCCACCGGCAGCTTCCGGGATGCCCTCGGGACGCTGGAACAGCTTCTGGCCTACGCCGATGAGGGCGAGCGCATCAGTTCGCCGGATGTGCTCGCGGTGCTCGGGGTCGCTGACGCCGAGCAGCTGTTCGAGGCGCTCGACGCGGTCATCGCCCACGATCCCGCCGCCGCCCTGCGCGCC
>DATCFW010000452.1:0-2270 GCA_036509295.1 Solirubrobacteraceae bacterium
CTGCGCAAGCGCGCCTCGTCAAGTCCGCGCGGACCCCTCGGACCCGAGCGCCGCGTCCCGCGCCGGTTTCGCATCAGTCGCCGCGATTCCGGACCTGGATACTCGCCACTATCCGCTTCGCCGGAATCAGGTCAGCCGTCGCCTAATCCGAAGATCGGCGTAAGTGGGCAGCGGTAGTCGAGCGCGGCGTGCTCGGTGTGATGCGGCGCGGTTCGGTTCAGGCTGCGGGTTCGAGGGTGACTTTGTAGCCGAGGGCTTCCAGCTGCGTTATGTGGTTGCGCATCTGGCGGCTGCTGCTGGTGCGCTTGTCGTAGAAGTCCGGTCCGAGATCGTGGAAGTGTGCTTCGGGGTTGGACAGCAGGTGCCAGATGACGATCAGGATGGACCGGCCGACTGCGACGATCGCCCTCTTCTTGCCGCGACGGCGTGCCAGGCGCCGGTAACGCTGGCCGAGGAAGGTGTCGGTGCGGCTGGCGGCGACGGCGGCCTCGCCCAACGCGCGGGCGAGGTAGCGGTTGCCGTGTCCGGTGGCGCCTGCGCCTTTCTTCTTGCCGGCGGATTCGTTGACGCCCGGCGCGAAACGGGCCCAGGACGCGAGGTGGCCGGCGGTGGGGAATCGGCTCATGTCCACACCGACCTCGGCGATGATCACACGGGCGGCGGTGACACCGATGCCGGGGATCTCGATCAGTTGTGCCACCGCGTCAGCGAAAGGGGCGATCTGTTCGCCGATCTTGGCGTCCAGGTCGGCGATGTCGGCGTCGATCTGATCGACGCGGGCGAGCATCTTGGCCAGCAGAAACGCGTGGTGTTCATCGAAGCGGCCGGTGAACGCTTCTTCCAGCCGGCTGATCTTGGAACGCAGCGCGGTGCGGGCCAGTTGCGCCAACACGTGGGGGGCGCGTTCGCCGGCGATCAGCGCGGCCATCATGTCCCGACCGGACACGCCGAAGATGTCCGACGCGACGACCGAGAGCTTGATCTGGGCGTCCTCGAGCAACTTCTCCACCCGCTGCTTCTCCGCGGTCCGTTCCCCGACCAGGTCGATCCGGTAGCGGGTCAGGTCCCGCAACCGGCGGATCGGCGGTGGTGGCACGAAACTGGGGCGCAACATCTGCCGTTCGGCGACCTTGCACAACCAGACCGCGTCCAGCTTGTCGGTCTTGGGCCGCCCGGGTAGGTGCTTGACGTCTTTGGCGTTGACCAGCCACACCTCCAGCCCGTGCGCCTCCAGCAGGTAGAACGGCGGCTTCCAGTAATCGCTGGTCGCCTCCATCACCACCCGAGTCACCCCCAGCTCGAGCAGCCGGTCAGCCAGCAGTTGCAGCGAGCGGGTCATCGTCGAATACGTCGCTACTTCCTGCCGGCGCCGACCCGACCCGCCCTCGCCCGGAACACGGACGCAGCAGACCAACTCGGCCTTGCCGATATCCAGCGCCGCGACCCGTTCGACGATCTCCTCGTGTTCCTCGGTGTCTTCCAGCATCCCGACCTCCTCACCCATCGACGCGATAGGGCGGTCGCCCGCGGGAGCCGCTCGGGCGGCGCGAAGCTAATCCGCGTGCTCGAAGCAACATTGAAGGGCCCAAGACACGGCTCCCAGCATCCGACTAACCGACGGCCTCCAACAGACCATAGAGAAACGACGTCAGCGGACGACCACCTCGATCTTCAGCCCGGAACGGGCCGCGCGCCAGAGGGAGCAGGGACTAACCGTCCGGATCCTCGCCTGGCGGGCCTTGCGCCGATTCGACGACCTCGGCGGCAGGGGCACAGGCCACGTCCGCGGTCGGCAGCGGTGCGCGCAGCGCACGGATCGTGGTGTTGAGAAAACCCACGAGCGGCACTGCGACGAGCGCACCTGGGACGCCGGCCACCGTCGTTGCCGTGATCACGGACAAGGCGATCGCGAGCGGGTGCAGATTGACGCTCCGGCTCATGATCACCGGCTGCAGGACGTGCCCCTCCAGCTGCAACAGGATGATGATCGCCGCCGCGACCACGATCGCCGAAGTCACTCCGTGTTCGAGGAGGGCAATCACGACGCACAGGGCGCCCGTGATAGTCAGGCCGACCAGCGGAATGAACGAGCCGAGAAAGATCAGCACGCCGAGCGCCGCGGCTAGCGGCACCCTCAGGACGAACAGCACGATCATGACTGACACGCCGTGGAACACGGCGATCAGCAATTGCCCGCGCATGTAGCCGCCGAACGTCCCCCAGCCGGTGCGTCCCGCGTAGTCGACCCGCTCATGGGCGCGGGACGGGAA
>DATCFW010000453.1:0-3151 GCA_036509295.1 Solirubrobacteraceae bacterium
CACAGCGTCGCGGCGGCCAGGGCGACCAGACAGCCGATCGCGGCGGCGACGATCGCGGTGCGCAGCCACGGCTCCCACTGCGGCCTGCGATCGAGCAGCTCCCACGCCCACCCGGCGGTGACCGCCACCGTGACCGCGGCCGCGCCGCGCGCCGCCAACGAGCTTCGCTGGGTCCACACCAGCCGGCCGCCGATCGCCACCAGCGCGGCGATCGCCGGCGCCAGCGCAATGGTGTAGTAGGTGTGGATCACGCCGCTGCCGAGGCTGAACACGACCCCGGTGACCAGTAGCCAGCCGCCCCACAGCAGCAGCGCCGCGCGGGTGCGATCGGTCCGCGGCGTTCGCCGGGTCACGAGCAGGCCGAGCACCAGGGCCACGACGGCGGCGGGCAGCAGCCACGAGGCTTGAGCGCCCATCTCGGAATCGAACAGGCGCAGCAGTCCGGTGGCGCCGCTGAAGTTGGCCCCGCCACCGCCACCACCGCCGCCCACCGCGCTGGCGCCGAAGATCCGGCCCAGGCCGTTGTACCCGACGATCAGGTTGAGGATGCTGTTGTCGGGCGAGCCGTCGATCATCGGCCGTGACGCCGCCGGCCACAGCTCGACGATCGCCACCCACCAACCGGCGCTGACCACGATAGCCGCACCGCCGGCGAGCGCCTGGATCGCCCGCCGCCGCAGCCCGGTTGGCGCCGCCACCATGTAGACGAGCGCAAAGGCCGGCAGGACGAGGAACGCCTGCATCATCTTGGCCAGGAACGCGAACCCGATCATCGTCCCGGCGGCCAGCACCCAGCGTGTCCCGGCCCGCTCCAGCGCCCGCGTCAGGCAGTAGGCGGCGGCGACGAGCAGCAGGACGAGCAGCGCGTCCGGGTTGTTGAAGCGGAACATCAACGCCGCCACCGGGGTGATCGCCAGCAGCGCGCCGGCGGCCAGGCCGGCGCCGGCACCGAACCATCGCTTGATCGACGCGTGCAGCAGCGCGACCGCCGCGACGCCCTCCAGCGCCTGGGGCACGAGCATGCTCCAGCTGCTGAAGCCGAAGATCCGTCCCGACAGCGCCATCACCCACAGCGATGCCGGCGGCTTGTCCACGGTGATGAAGCTCGACGAGTCGATCGAACCGAAGAAGAACGCCTTCCAGCTCCTGGTGCCGGCCTGGACCGCGGCGGCGTAGAAGCTGTTCGCGTACCCCGACGCGCTCAGACCCCACACGTAGGCGACGGCGGTGACGAGCAACAGTGCGGCCAGTGCCAGGCGCGGCCAATGGGCGGCGAGCCAACCCAGGAGGCTGGTGGGGCGGACTGGGTCGGCGGAGTGCGCAGGGCGGACCGGCGCGGGACGGCGGAGGAGACCAGTGCTCGAGTTCATGCGAGCAGATTCGGTGGCCCGTGTAAGCCGAACGTGACAAACCGCGAAGGAGTGGCGATGGGACGGCGCTCAGGCGCCGAGGCGGGGCGGTCAGGGGTGGCGCTGAGCGCCGCGGACGATCGCGTCCACGTCCCGGTGCCCGGCGCGGACGCCGAGGCCGACCAGATCGAGCTCCGCCGTCGCCGTCGCGCGCACCGCCGCCCGATTGTCGGCATCGTTGCCGGTGACGAACATGTCGGCGGTGTAGATCGCCACCGTCACCGCGCGCCGAGCGGCCCGTTCGTGCAGCGTCCGCAGCTTCGTCCCCGGGGCCTCGAACACGAGGACCGGCTGGACCAGCAACGGGAGGTAGCGGGCGCCCTCGGCGTCGACGTACTCCTCGCCGATCGCGACGGGCCCGGCGCGCGCGACGATCCCGCTCATCAGGAACGCGGTCACAAGCGCCCGTGGGCCTCGCCTTACCGAGCTGCCACCGGGCGGGACTCGTGGTGGGGCGCCCGCGCCTCGACGTGCCGAACCAGGGCGCCGGTGTGGCGCTCGATCCGCTGGGGCAGCCCTGACTTCATCCACCGCGACTTCCACGCCGGCAGCGTCGAGACGATGATCTCGTCGAACTCGGCCGGGCTGTAGACCTCCACGACGGCGCGCAGCGGGTCCGCGTCGCCGGCGACGGCCGCGGTGACGGCGAAGCCGGCGTCGCGCAGCCCCGCCGCCAGCGCCTCGGCCTGCTCGCGGCCGTCCGGACCCCGACCGACCGGGACGACCAGCGTGAACGTCGCCGGTCCTTGCTCCAACCGCGCGCGCAGCGCCTCGTCGAGTCCCGCCGACAGGGCAGTGCGGTTGGCGACCACCAGGATGTTGGACTCTCGAGCCAAAGGCTTTCCCTTCTCCACTCGTGTTATCGCTCACAGCGCCGGGCCCGCATCCACGATTCCGGCAAGCGCATGGTGGCGCCGATCACGCGCGAGCGCTATGGCCCTCGGGACAAAACGCACAATCCTCATCGATTCCTAACGTTCGGGCCCGCGCCTGGGAGACTTCCGCTGTGATCCGCATCGCCGTCCTCGACGACTACCAGCGCCGCGCGCCCGGCTATGCCGACTGGGACGCCCTCGGCGCCGGGACCGACGTCGCGTTCTTCTCCGATCCGATCGGCCAGGCGCAGCTGCCGGACGTGCTGGCCCGGTTCGAGGTGCTCGTGCTGATGCGCGAGCGCACCCGCTTCGGACGCGACGTGCTCGAGCAGCTGCCGCAGCTGCGGCTGCTGGTCACGACCGGCATGCGCAACGCGGCGGTCGACGTCGCGTACCTCAACGAGCGCGGGGTGACCGTCTGCGGGACCGCGGGGACGAGCGGCCCGCCGCCGGCCGGGGTGCCAACCACGGCCGAGGTCGCCTGGGCGCTCATCCTTGCGGTGGCCAAGCGGATCGTGCCCGAGGACCGCTCCCTGCGCGCGGGTACGTGGCAGCTCGGGACTCCGGCCACCCTCGGCGGCGCCACCCTCGGCCTGGCGGGCCTGGGCAACCTCGGCGCCGCCATGGTCGGGCCGGCCCGGGCGTTCGGGATGGACGTGATCGCCTGGAGCCAGAACCTCACCGAGGAGCGCGCGGCGTCGGTCGGCGTCCGTCGTGTGTCCCGGGACGAGCTGCTCGCCGCCGCCGACTTCCTGTCAATCCATCTCGTGCTCAGCGAGCGCACGCGCGGCCTGTTCGGGGTCTCGGAGCTGGCGCGGATGAAGCCGACGGCGGTCCTCATCAACACCTCGCGCGGACCGATCGTCG
>DATCFW010000454.1:0-5227 GCA_036509295.1 Solirubrobacteraceae bacterium
TGTCGGTGTCGGCGGTCGGCAGGTGAGCGTCGATGGTGTCCTTGGCGCCGCCGCCGGTGGCGCCGACACTGAGGCTGCCGCCGGACTTCAGGGCGCCAGTGCTGGGCGGACTGGACGCGGCGCTGCTCGACGCACCTGAGCCGCCGGTGCTGCTCGAGCCGCAGGCGGCCAGCAGTCCGCTGGCGGTGAGCATCGCGCCGCCGGTCAACGCCCCGCGTACGACCTGACGCCGGGTCAGCCCGCCGCCATCGTGTCCTGAAAAGTCGTTGTCGGTCACCCCAGGCTCCCCTCGTTGTGGATTCGTGTCACGGCACAAGGCTTTCGGTGCTGGCCAGGCGGTCGGCGTAGCGCATCGTCTCCCGGCCGAGCAGGTCGACGGTGAGTTGCAGGTGGGCGCGCACCGTCTCGGCGGCGCCGGGATCGCGTGACGCGATCGCGTCCAGCAGCTGCTGGTGGTCGGCGACGTAATCCGACACGGCGTAGACCGGATGCCAGTTGAGCAGCATCTGCGATTCGGCGGCCAGCGGCTCGTGGGCCCGGCTCAGACGCGGGCTCCCCGCCAACGCCACCAGCGCGCGATGGAAGTCGATGTCTGCCGCGATCAGCTCCTGCGACGGCGCCTGCGAGCAATCCTCGTGACAGGCCTGGCGGATGTGCTGCTGGGCGCGGACGAGCGGGGCCGGGTCAAAGTCGGCGCCACGTTCCAGCAGCGCCGTCACGGCGGCCGTCTCGATCGCCGTGCGGGCCCGGTAGACGTCGATCACGTCCGCGGTGGAGACCGAGCGCACGCGGGCGCCGCGGTTGATCTCCGTGACCACGAGCCCCTCCTGGACGAGATGGCTGAGCGCCTCGCGAATCGCCGAGCGGCCGGTGCCGAGTGCCCGGGCGAGGGTCACCTCGGGCAGCGCCTCCTGGGGCTTGATCCGGCCGGCGAGGATGGCGGCCCGCAGCTCATGGAGCACCTGGTCGGTGGTCGAGCGACGCTCGACGGTTCCCAAACCCCAGGACGTGTTCTCGGCCAAGTTGTCGACAACCTACTTTCGGTTGTCAGCCGTGTCAAGGTGATGTAACACCGTCGAGTGCGCGGTCTGGCTTGTCGGTGATGATGGCGGCGACTCGCTCGTCGGCCAGGAGCCCCCGCAGTGTTCGGGGCTCGTTGACCGTCCAGACCCAGCTCGGCAGGCCGCGGCTGGCGGCCCAGTCCATGAGCTCGTCCCGGGCCAGGCTGGCGTGCGGAGCCAGGAAATCGACCTGCGCATCGCGCACGCGGCGTTCCAGATCACGGAGCCGCCGCCGCGGGCTGAGCAGCAGCCCGGTCCTCGCCTCCGGCACGCAACGCTTGATCGCCGGCAAGACTGCGTCGCGAAACGACGTGACGACGTATTGATCCGGAGCCAGGCGCTTGGCGACGATCGCCATCGTCGCCTCGACGTACCCATTCTCCTTGAGCTCGACGTCGAGCCCGATCCGACCCGCGGCCAGCTCCAGCACCTCCTCCAGGGACGGGGCCTGACCGGGCCGAACCCGCGCGCGGAGCTCGTGGTGTTCGAGGTGAGCCACCGGACGTCCCCCGATGCGAGCATCGTGCACCACCACGAACCGTCCGTCGGCGGTGCGCCGGACGTCCAGCTCGATCGCATCGCAGCCGAGTGCCACGGCGGCGTCGAATGCCTCCAGCGAGTTCTGTGGCGCTGCGCCCCACGCCCCCCGATGAGCGACGATCAGCGGGGTGGCGTGCTCGCCACGTGGTACGGCAACCGCGCGCGCCCCGGGCTGCATCGGCGCGCAGCCTAGCGGGCGGCCCGGCTGGCCCCTATTCTCCGACCGCCAGATGGCTGCCCAACCACCCCCGTGCTTCCTCGTGCTGATGGCCGATCAGCTGGCCGCCGCCTGGTTGCCGATCTACCGCCATCCGCTCGTCCAGACGCCGCATCTGTCGGCGCTGGCCGACGGCGCCACCGTGTTCGAGAGTGCGTACACCGCGTTCCCGCTGTGCGCGCCGGCCCGGGCGGCGATGCTCACCGGTCGCTATGCCTCGCGGGTGGGCGTCTACGACAACGCCGCCGAGCTCCGGGCGGGGGCGCCGACGCTGGTTCACGCGCTGCGCGCCAGCGGATACCACACCGCGGTGGCCGGCAAGATGCACTTCGTCGGTCCCGATCAGCTCCATGGGTTCGAAGAGCGCCTCACCACCGACATCTACCCGGCGGACGTCGAGTGGACGCCGGACTGGAGCCGCCCGTTGAACGAGCCGCTGCCCTGGTATCACACGATGGAGAGCGTGCTCGCGCCCGGCATCTGCGCCGCCAGCATGCAGACCGACTACGACCAGGAGGTCTCGTTCCAGGCGACGCGCAAGCTGTATGAGATCGCGCGGCACCGGGCCGACCAGCCGTTCTTCCTGTTCGTGTCGTTCACCAACCCGCACGATCCGTGGGAGATCCCCGCTCGTTTCTGGGACCTGTACCGCCGGGAGGCGATCGACGATCCGGCGGTCCCGTCGCTGCCGCTGCATCAGGCCGATCCCCACAGCCGGCGGCTGCGCGCGATGTGCCAGGTCGATGAGGCGGGCTTGACGCCCGAGCAGATCCGCCGCGCCCGCCACGGCTACTACGCCGCCGTCAGCTATCTGGACGAGCGCGTCGGCGAGGTCCTCGGCGCCCTGCGTAACTCGGGGCTTGGGGACCGCACGACGGTGCTGTTCTGCGCCGATCACGGGGAGATGCTCGGCGAGCGGGGCCTCTGGTACAAGATGAGCTTCCTCGAGCAGTCGGCGCGGGTGCCGCTGATCGTCCGGCAACCGGGCGCCGACGGTCGGGCGGGCGCGGGCGGCCGGGTGACCGCGCCGGTGTCGCTGGTGGACGTCGCGCCGACGGTGCTCGAGCTGGCCGGCCTCGATGCCGACGCCATTGCCGGCCCTGGCGACGGGGTGAGCCTGGCGCCCGCGCTACGCCGGGGAGACGCGCCCGATCATCCGGTCGTGTCCGAGTACCACGCCGAGGGGGTGCAGGCCCCGTCGGCGATGATCCGCTCCGGTGCCCACAAGCTGATCGTCTCGCTCGAGGATCCCGACCTGCTTTACGACCTGAGCGCGGACCCCCGGGAGCTGCACGACCGCTCGGGCGACCCGGACAGCGGCGTGGTCGCCGCCGGGCTGCGGCGGGAGCTGCACCAGCGGTTGGACCTCCCGGACATCGAGCGCCGCGTGCGCCACAGCCAGCGCGAGCGCCAGCTCGTGTCGGCGGCGATGCGGCAGGGCGCGCCGACGGCGTGGGACTTCGAGCCCGCCTATGACGGTGCGCGGCGGTACATCCGCAACCGCGAGGACATGTACGAGCTCCAGCGCCGGGCGCGGCTCGACAGCGGCACGCCGGAATAGGCACCGTTCGACTGGCGCGGTGCATCGCACCGGTTGTTACGGTGCCTGCGGGCGATACGGCCACGGCCGCTGGCAAGGCGGCGCTCGATGCACGGACGTTCCGCGATGGGTGACAAACGGTTCTCCGGTTGGCGATTGCCGCTACGGCTGGCGTGCTTCGTCGCGCTGTGCGTGTCGTTCGGCACGGGGATCACTCGGGCCGACGCTCCGCCGACCTGCAACGACGTCGCGGCGACGGCGAACGAGGTCACCGCGATCACGATCCAGCTCCAGTGCACCGATGTCGATGGCGACGCCCTCAGCGACAGCACCGTGACCACTCCGGCGGATGGAACACCCGGCGTGAGTGGCAGCGAGGGCACCGTGTCCTCCACGCCCGAGCCGGGATACGTCGGGAGCGATTCGTTCGAGTACGACGCGAGCTCCATCAGCGGGTTGTCGAACAGCCAGACCGTGACGATCAACGTCGTGGTCCCGCCGTCGATCTCCCTGACCACCCCCGCGGACACTGACTATCCGGAGACCAACGTCCCCGACGCGGCGCTTGCCTGCACGGCCGCCACGGGCACGTCAATCTCTAGCTGCGCGGCTACCGCCGATGGGAGCACGATCATCACCGACGGGGCAGCCCTCCCGACGACGCCCGGGACTCACACCGTCGTCGTGAACGCCGCTGACGCCGATGGAGGCACCGCGAGCGGACCGGCGACCTATACGGTGTCGGCGCCCCCGACGGCAGCGATTACCGCCCCGGCCTCTGGCGCCGACTACCCGGCGTCAGAGGTGCCGGCGGCGACGTTCACCTGCCCGCCCGACCCCAACTCCCAGCCGGCGTCGTGTGCGGCGTCGGTCGACGGCGCCCCTCTGACCAACGGTGCGGCTATGCCGACCTCGGTCGGATCGCACACGCTCACCGTTGTCGCCACCGACCCCGACGGACTGTCATCCCCGATGCAGACCAGCACCTATGGCGTCAACCCGCCTCCGGTCTGCCAGGTCGCGAGCGCAGCGACTACCGAGGGGCATCCGGCCTCCGTCGAGCTCAATTGCTCGGATCCCAACGCCTCACCGACTACCTGATCGACCAGGAACCGCAACACGGGTCGGTCTCGCTCTCGGGCCAGACGGCGACCTACGTCCCCGATGCGGGCTTCGGCGGTACCGACACGTTCACGTACTCCGGCCACTCGGTCGATGGCGAGTCCGCGCCCCAGACGGTGACGGTGACGGTCAACGCACCTGCCGCTGACGCCGCGTCGCCGACGGGACTGAAGCCCGAGGTTTCGGTCACCAACCCGGTCAGCAACGCCGCTTACCTGTGGGGCTCGGTGCCGAGTGCTCAGTTCACCTGTGCGCCCGGCACCGGCGGAACGCTGAGCTCATGCACGGCGACAGGCGACGGCCAATCCATCGTCAACGGCCAGGCGCTGCCGTCGGGCGTCGGCACGCACGCGATGACGATCACGGCGACCGACGCCGACGGCATGACCTCCGTCGTCGCGCTGACCTACACGGTCTCCTCGGCGATCAACCCGCCGCCCCCGGTCTCGATCGGCGCTCCCGTCCAGGGAGCCTCATACCGGCTCGGCCAGTCGGTTCGTGCTCGGTATTCGTGCCTGGCCTCGTCGCACGCGCCGGCGCTCCAGGCCTGCGTCGGCAGTGTCGCGACCGGACGGGCGATCAACACCGGCACGCTCGGCACGCACACCTTCAGCGTGTCGGCGACCAACGCCGAGGGCGAGTCGAGTACCGAGACGGCCGCGTACACGGTAGTGCCGACCACCAACCGCTTCAGCGCCAGCCGGCCCAAGGCCGACGTGCACGGAAACATCCGCTTCACGCTCAGGT
>DATCFW010000455.1:0-10292 GCA_036509295.1 Solirubrobacteraceae bacterium
CTGGAGCCGGGCGAGGCCGCGCGAGGCGGTGCTCTTCACCGTCCCGACCGAGCAGCCCAGGACGCGGGCGCTGGGCCAGCTGGCGCCGGCCCTTGATCTGCCGGCGCCCGGGCGATCCCGGCGCCGGCATCGAGCTCGCCCTCGGGCGAGCTCGCCCATCGCTGCGCACGCTCGCCGCCGTGGTCGACGGGATGGCTTGTGGTTGGAGACGAACGACGGCAGGGGGCTCGCCAGGAAACGTCCCGACTTGACCGTCATCGTCGGCACTGTGGGACGTTGGCCTTCCGCACGACGGCAAACATCCCGCCGCGTGGCGGCCCAGAATGGCGCGGGACGTTTGCCCGACCAACGCGACGACGCGATCTGTGCCAACTCCGCAACAGCCCGTGGTGGTCGCGCGGCGGCCGGTCTAACGTCCCGGGACGTGGACTTCGACGAGGAGGTGACGGTCCGGTACGTGCGGTATGCCAACGAGCAGACCGGCTGGGCCGTGCTCGACGCGGCCGCTCCCGACGGGTCTCCGGTCGCGCTCGTCGGCCCGCTCGTTCACCTCGAGCAGGGCGAGCAGGTCCGCGTCGTCGGGGCGTGGGTCAACGACAGCCGCTACGGCCCGCAGGTCAAGGTCACCGAGGCCCGCCCGCTGCCGCCCCGCGATCCGCAGCTGCTCGCCGGCTACCTGCGGCGGATCAAGCACGTCGGCGCCAAGCGGGCCGCCGACCTGGTGGAGCGCTTCGGCCCGGCGGAGGTGTTCGACGTGATCGATCGCGATCCGGCGGCGGCGTTCGCGGCGGTGAGATTGGGTCACGCGCGGGCGCAGGAGGCGGCCGAGTCCTGGCAACAGCTCCGGGTCACCCGCCGGCTGCACCTGCTGCTCGCCCCGCACGGGCTGGCCTATCTCGCCGCCCGCATCCACGAGCACTACGGCGCGGACGCCCACGAGCTGCTCACACGTGACCCGTACCAGCTGACGAGCATGTTCGGCGTCGGGTTCGCCATCGCCGATCGGATCGCGCACGCCTCCGGCGCCGCGGCCAACGCCCGCCAGCGCCGCCGGGCGGGGGTGGTCCACGTGCTCTCAGAGGCCGAGCGCAGCGGTTCGAGCTGCCTGCCGCTGCCGGCGCTGCTCGCCGAGGCGAGCGAGCTGCTCGGCGACGAGCTGGAGCCGGCGATGCTCGACGAGCTCGTCGCCGACGGTCAGATCGTCCGCGAGCAGGACTGGATCTACCGCCGGCCGACCGCCGAGCTCGAGGCCGAGCTCGCCCATCGCGTGGCGGAGCTGCTCGCCGGTTCGCCGGGCGATCGCCTCGGTTCGCCACGCGCCGGACCCACACCGGCCGCCACCCCGAGCGATCTCACGACCGAGCAGCAGGCGGCGCTGGCGGCGGCGTTCACCCACCGGCTGTCGGTGATCACCGGGGGTCCTGGTACGGGCAAGACCGCGTCGATCAAGACGATCGCGGCCCAGGCGGAGCAGCGCGGAGCCCGGGTGATGCTGGTGGCGCCGACCGGGCGCGCGGCGGTCCGGATGACCGAGGCCAGCGGGCTGCGGGCTCGAACCGTCCACTCGGCGCTCGGCTGGATCCCCGGAGAGGGCCCGACCCACGATGAGCAGGATCCACTCAGCTGCGACCTGCTGATCGTCGACGAGACCTCGATGGCCAACCTCGAGCTGCTCGTCACCCTGCTGCGGGCCGTCGGCGGCCGCACCCACGTCGTGCTCGTCGGCGATGCCGATCAGCTCGCCCCGGTCGGGGCGGGCAAGCCGTTCGCCGAGCTGGTGTCGTCAGAGCTCGTCCCGGTCACCCGCCTCACCCACATCTTCCGCCAGGCCGCCGACAGCATGATCGTCCAGGGCGCCCACGCCATCCGCCGCGGCGAGGCGCCCGAGTTCGCGCCCGGCGCCGGCATGCGGCGCGATCTGTTCCTGATCGAGCGGCCGTCGGCGCGCGATGCCCTCGAGGAGATCGTGTCGCTGGTGGCGCAACGACTCCCCACCCACTACGGGGTCGACCCCGTCCGTGACATCCAGGTCTTCGCCCCCGTCTATCGGGGCGATCTGGGCATCGACGCGCTCAACCAGGCGCTGCGCGCCGCGCTGAACCCGGACGGCCAGCCGGTCCGCGGCGGTCGGCTGCGGATCGGCGACAAGCTAATGATGACCGGACGCAACCTCCATGAGCTCGGCCTGATGAACGGCACCATCCTGCGCCTGCTCGACGAGGTCTCCCCCGGCCCGGGCGACGATGACGAGGACGCCGCGCTCATCCTCGGCGCCGAGGACTCCGTCTTCCGTCTGCCGCCCGAGGACGCCGACCGCCTCGCCCCCGCCTACGCCTGCTCGGTCCACCGCGGACAGGGCATCGAGCTCCCGGTGGCGGTGATCGTCGCCCACCCCGCCGCCGGCGCCTTCTTCCTGCGCCGCGAGATGCTCTACACCGCCATCACCCGCGCCCGCCTGGCCACCGTCATCGTCGGCAGCCGCCAGGTCGTCGCCCGCGCCGCCCGGACCCCCGACACCGCCCGCCGGCACGGGCGAGTGGCCGAGCGCCTCACGAGCGCTCAATCGGTCGCGTGAGCCAGCGCTAGCAGGCGGTGCTGCTATCGCACTCGGTCTGGCGCGACACGCGCCACGAGCCCTGGACCGGGTCGATGAAATGCGGTGGCTCTTCGTAACGCAGCCGGTCGTCGTAGGTGTAGGACTTGGCGTAGCCCGTGCTGACGTTGCCATTGGAGCCCGTGCCGACCGGACCGCGGAAGTCCTGCGCAATGCCACCCTTGACGGTCAGCGTGCCGAGATCGGTTCCGCAGTTGTACTGGTCGACACCGAACGAGTGCTGCAGCGACAGCAGCATCGCGTCGATCGTCAGGTTCTTGAGCACCGCGCTGTCGGTACCCGAACACGCAGAGCTGTTCGTCCCGAGCGGCTGGTTGCCGACTGGATGGTAGACGCGGACGAAGTTGTCGGCGATGAGGCCGAGCAACGAGGTTGCACTGTCGTTGTAGAGGAGGTTGCCGTCGATGACGATGTCATTCTCGGCGGCAATCGTCAGCGGCGGCCCGTCGGTGCCCTTGACGTAGACCGTCCCGCACCCGGTGTTCCCACTGTAGCTGGGGTTCTCGACGTCGTACGTGAGTGCGCACGCGCCATTCTTGACATACAACACGCCATTGGCCGGGTACGAGATAGACGTTTGTGTCAAGCCTGGGCTGAAGCACGACGGATGGGTGCTGTTTGGCTGTGCCACGGTGATCGTGGTCGCGGCGAGGGTGATGCAGGTTGTACCGGTGAACGTGTCCGCGGACGCGGCAATCGACTGCAGCGACGCGTTCGATGGCGGGGGCTGAAGTACCGTCGACTGCGCCTGAGTACCTTTGATGGTCGGCGTTCCGCTGCCGATCTGGACATAACCCGGAGACGGTCCGCCGAACTCAATGCTGTCGGCGGACGTCCGGCCGAAGGTCGGCGTGCCATCGAGCTGCACTTCGTCGTTGGAGTGAAACGGTCCGTTGATGGAGTCGTTGGTGATGAAGTTGATCGAGTCGCAGGAGTAGGTCGCCGTTCGGTCCTGGTAGAACGCGCCGTTGGTGCCGGTCCCGGCGGTGTTGTTCGTGTAGCGATCGTATCCGACCGAGCTGGCAATGCCCGTTGGCTGGGCGTAGCGGTACTGGGCGCACTGTTTCTGGGCGCCGACCAGCGCGGCACTGTAGCTACTCCCACAGCCGTTGGATGGGTTGAGCGCGCACAGGTCCGGTGGCTCGATGGCGGTGTCGCCGTGCTCCTGGTACGCGTATGCGACCTGGAGGATCGGGTCCGACGTCTCGTAGTTGGTGAACCACTCGTAGTCGAGGAAGCTCTGCTCCCGCAGGTTGGCGACGATCGTTCGCTTGACCGTACCGGCGTATCCCGTCGAGCGGATCCGGATCGTCCCCGCCCCGGTCCCACTCGACTGGATCATCGAGGCCACTGGGTTGGTCGTGCTGCATTGGGTGTACGTGGTCTGGCCCGCCGCGGGCAGCAGTTCAACGGCATAGCTCTCGGTGGACGAACCCGAGACCTGACGCGAGTTCAGCGGCGTCGCGCCAGCGTTGTTGATCCACCTCGAGCCGGTGGGCACGCATTGGGTCCAGAACTCGCTGTTCTGGTCCAGGGCGAACAGGTAGTTCTGAACGCCCGCCTGGGCGGCCGCGTCTGCCTCTTTCTGCAGCGAGTCATTCGCGGTCAGAGGAAGGTCGTTGTTGATCGCGGCAAATGACGCCGCCGCCAAGCCGAGCACGATCACGAGCGCCCCCAGGGCGACGAGCATCGTGAAGCCGTCCTCGGCACCGAGGCGGACGCGGGAGCAAAGACGGCCGGTCAGTCGCATGGGTAGTTGGTGCCGGTGGGGCTGGCGGGCGTGAGCCGGAAGACGGCCGAGTCACGGATCGCGAGGGCTCGGGTCGGGTCGGTCAGGCCATCGCTCGGGCCCGCCTGCCACGCGATGTCGACCTCCGCCACCGAGGGCGCCGCGACCGCCGTGAGCGGAAGCGGTGAAAGGGGCGCCGCGTTCACGAGCGAGTTGGCCGTGGGGTTACTCGCGTTGGCGAAGCTCAGGTACTGGAACAGAGGCGTGCTGCCGTTGATCTGGGTCACGCGCTCGAGCAAGATCCGCCGGAGCTTCGGCGTCGCGCTGAACGTCCACGTCGCCGGTGTGTTGAGCGCCGGCGGAGAGCCGCCGGTGTTCGGGTACGCGGTGTCGATCAGCGCCCCGTTCTGGATCGCGATGACGTGCTCGGTGGGGGTTGCCGTGGCGCTGTCCCCGAGGCCGGTGACGAACACGAGGTCGTTGCCGTCGGTGTTGACCGCGGGTGTGATTCCGGCGGCGGTGGTGGCCTGAACCGGCGAGACATCATTGACGAGGCAGCCGGAGTTGAGTTCCTGGAGAAGCTGTTCCATCGCTGTGCGCCCCTCCTGGACGGCGTTGACGCTGTCGGCAATGCGTGAGCTGAAGTGAAACGACACGATGATCAGCGATGTCGCCCCGAACAGGACGACGATGCCGGCAGACAGCGCCACCAGCAGCTCGACGAGCGTGAAGCCGCGGTCATCCGCCAGATGGTGTCGCGGCCGTCGCATCAGCAGGCGGCTCCCGTGGTTGCCGACTTGGCGTACAGTGTGACGATCTCGCCGTTGCCCTCGTTCGTAACGGTCGCGGGGTCCTGGTAGGTCTTACCCGCCTTGTCGTAGCAGACGGTGTACTGGCCGTATGGCATCCCGGGGTAGGTGAGCAGGCCGGTGTCGTTGGCGCCCGTGCCGACCGCGCTTACCAGCGGCAGCGCCGCCTGATTGGCTGCGAGCGTCGGCGGCGCCGTCGTGTAGCCGATGTACTGGACACCGCAGCCGGTGTCCGTGACGACGAGGTGCGCGCCGGCGGGCAACGCTTCCTCGGCACCAGGCGAGGCGCTCGTTCCCTTGTCCAGCCTCACCACCATCGCCGGAAGCGTGATCGAGGCGGGGGTGCTCCCTCCGGCGGTGACGAGGGCCGACGAGTCCGTGGCCCCGAACAGGGAGGGCTCGTCGCTGGTGCACACGCCCGCGTACGCAGAGTAAGGGGACGTGAAGGGGAACAGCGGCGTGGCCACCACCTGGCCGCCCGTCCCACTCCAGTCGGCCGCCGGGAAGGTCGTATCCGCATTGGCGACGGCCGGGCACGTCGAATCGGCCCCGGCGCACAGCCGGAAGCTCGGCGTCGTCATGCCCGTGTTGAACACCACGACGGCCGGCGCGGTCGCCGTCGGGGCGGGGCTCGGGTTCACTCCGATCGGAAACGCGTCGGCGAAGGAGAAGGTGATCGCGCCGGCGGCGTCGAGCTCGAACGGAGTGGGGGAGGCCGCGGTGGTCCCGGCGATCACCGTGGGTGACGGCGACGCCGTATCGGGAGCCGTGGGCGTAACCGCCTGCCCGGTCTTCTCATCGACGTAGGTGCCAACCGCCGGCGCGACGCCGACCCCGTACGTACCGGTGGACAGATCGCCGAACAGTGCGCACCCGCCGGCCGCGGTCGTCGCGCTCGCGGAGGACGGGCCGGAGATATTGACGTTCAGGCCGCTGACTCCGGTGCCGGCGGCGTTGGTCACCGACACCGCGAGCGTTCCGTGCGTCGGGTCGAGCGAGCCCACCGTCGGTGTGAGGACGCTACTGACCGTGACCGGCGTCTGACCGCCCATGTTCGTCCACGTGACCGTCGACGTCGTGCGCAGGTAATCCGCCGATGGATTCGTGCAGGACGGCGTTCCGCTCGCGTCGGACACGTAGTCGGCGGAATCCTTCACAGTGAACAAGGCGCCGTCGAGCGACACTGCGGGCAAGGTCTGGCTCAGGTTTGACAGCTCGTTGACATTGAACCCCCGCAGCCGGCTCTCATCCTGCTGCGCAAGCGCCTGCGCTGCTGTACGCAGGCGGAGGTTGGAGGCTCCGTCCGTGCTCCCGACGAAGGCCGTCGCCGCGGCGCTCGCGACCAGTCCGACGATGAGCGCGCTGACGAGCACTTCGACCAGCGTGAAGCCCGCGTTCGAGTCGAAGAATCGCAGCCGTGAGCGGGGTCTGGCCGATGGCAAGGTCGTTGGAGAGGGGTCGTGAGTGTGGGTTGGGCCGGCTGGCACGAAGGTCACTGGACGTAGTCGGCACCTTCAAGCGCACGCTTGAGCCCGGGGCGCGTTCCCGGACCCCTGTTGCCCCGTCGTGATGCGTGCTCCTGGCACGAAGCCGCCACGCGTGCGTCGCGACAGGGGTCAAGCGCCGACGAGGATCTGCCGATAACAGCGGGCGTGGCCTCGCTTGCGTCGTGCGTGGGCACACCGCCTTCAACCGAGGACCAGAGATGAGCCCAACGGCAGCCATACGACATCCCAGCTGTCCCGGATCCGGCGTCGCGCGTGCGCGCACGAACCACTCGGGTACCCCGCGATGATTGACTTCGCCGAATCCCGCATCGTGATCGTCACCGACGCTGTCGGCGGAGATGGTGAGTGTGCGGAGCTGCTAAGACGCGCGGGATACAGCAACATCATCGTCGGGGGCGACCCCGCCGAGACCCAGAGATTGTGCGTGAGCACGCGGCCGGATCTCCTGCTGCTGGACCTGGACCGGACCGGTGCGCTCGCGCGCACGTTGGCGGATATCCGGCTCCTGACCGACAGCCCCGAAGGTCTACCCGTGCTGGCGATCACCTCTGAGGGCGCGGGCGATGAGCGCCGCCGAGCGGTGGCGCTCGGGGTTCGTGACTTCGTGACGGCGCCGGTCGAGGAGACCGAGTTCCTGGTCCGCATCCGCAACCTCGTCCACGCCCATCGACTCCAGCAGCAGCTCGCGAGCCGCAGCGCAATCCTTGACGAGGCCGTGCGCGATCGCGAGCGCGAGGTAGACACCGCCCGAGAGAGCCTCTCGGTCCTGGCGGCAATCGCCGACTATCACGACGACGACACCTACCAGCACGCCCAGCGAGTTGGAGTCGGCGCGGCGCTGATCGCCGAGGCCCTGGATCTGCCTGAGCCCTTCGTCGTCATGCTGCGTGAGGCGGCGCCGCTGCACGATCTTGGCAAGGTCGGGATGTCGCGACGCATTCTGCTCAAGCCCGACAAGCTCACGCCGGCCGAGTGGGAACACATGATGCGCCACGTCGAGATCGGCGCTCGGATCTTGGCGTCCGCCAAGTCTCCGGTGCTCCAATTGGCCGCTGAAGTCGCCCGCACCCACCACGAGCGGTGGGATGGCAACGGCTATCTCGTCGGCCTCGTCGGAGTGGAGATCCCGCTGTCCGGACGGATCACGGCCCTGTCGGACGTGTGGGACACGCTGACCCACGAGCGTCCGTACAAGCCCGCCTGGGACAGGGACCACGCGCTGGCCGAGATCCACGAGCAGTCGGGTCGCCATTTTGATCCCCGCGTCGTCGACGCATTCGCCTCGATCGATCTGGGCGCGCTGGACGACTCAGTGGCCGGCGAAGTCGCCGATCGCGCCGCCTGAGCGGCATCGAGCGCGTCGGTCCGGGGCCGGCGCACTCACGTCATGCCACCCGTGCATCCGTTCGGAGGCACTTCGGATCGTCGGCCGGTGGCCCTGCGCGGCCGCGGCCGCACCTCCCGGGCGTTGCGGCCCGCATCCGAGGACCGCTGAGCGGATTCAGCCGGCCACGGGCGCGGGCGCCGCCACCTGAGCGACGTCCGCCATCGAGGTGCCGAGCCGGCCCTCGGAGGCGAGCAGGAGCTTGAAGTCCTGCGGGCTGGAAGCCGCGGCAAGGGCGGCCGCCGACGTGATGCGACCGCCGTCCACGTGCGCGAACAGCGCCTGGTCAAACGTCTGCATGCCGTAGAAGGAGCCCTCGCCGATGATCGTGCCCAGGCCGCCGGTCTGGTCTGGGTCGACGATCGCGTCCCGGACCCGGCCGGTGCTCCGCAGAATCTCGAGAGCGGCGACACGGCCACCGCCGACCGCCGGGATGAGCCGCTGCGAGATCACTCCGCGGAGGCTGGACGCGAGCATCGCGCGCACCTGGCGGTGCTCGTGGGGCGGGAAGAAGTCGATGATGCGATTGACCGTCTCGGGAGCGTCGGCGGTGTGCAACGTCGAGAGCACCAGGTGCCCGGTCTCGGCGGCGGACAGGGCCGTGCGGACCGTCTCCTCGTCGCGCATCTCGCCGATCAGGATGATGTCGGGGTCCTGGCGCAACACGCGGCGCAGGGCCCGCCCGAACGAGCCTGTATCGGCCCCGATCTCGCGCTGGTTGATGACCGAGCGCTGGTCGGAGTGCAGGAACTCGATGGGGTCCTCGATCGTGACGATGTGGCGCGCCGCCGTCGTGTTGATGTGATTGACCATGGCGGCCAGCGTCGTCGACTTGCCCGAGCCGGTGGTGCCGGTCACCACCACGATGCCGCGCGGCTCCTCGGCCATCTCACGCACGGCCTCGGGCAGACCGAGCTCCACGATCGTCGTGACGCCGTAGGGGATACGGCGGCAGACGAGCGAGATCGAGCCTCGCTGGCGGAAGGCATTGACGCGGAACCGAGCCAATCCGGGGACGGCGAACGCGAAGTCGACCTCGCCCTCGGCCGCCAGCTCCTCGAGCCGGGTGGGCTGGGTCAGGATCTCCGCCAGCGCCTGCTCGGTGTCGGGCCCCTTGAGGAGCTCGGCGCCGGGAAGGGGCTGCAGCTCGCCCGCGATCCGGGCCATGGGCGGCGAGCCGACCTTGACGTGAAGGTCCGAGCCCTCGTGATCGGCGAGATACTGCAGCGCTGCGCGAAGATCGAAGGCCACGTCAGCCCGCCGGCGAGGGGAAGGGAACCGCCCCGGGCTGGCCGTCACAGGCCGCCTTGGCCACACTCGACAGCGTGCCGGCGGCCGCACTGTAGGACACCGGGTTCGACAGATCGAGCTCGCACCGGCCGGCGGCGGAGTGCCGCTGATAAGCGGCGAGCGCGACGCTGTGCGAATGCGTGATGGTGCTGGCGATGTGAACGAGCTTGAGCAGTACCTTGCGGTGGCCGCCCGACCTGGTTGGAACCGTGATGACCTCCGTCTGGCCGGCCTTGAGCACGATCGCGGAGCACTGGGCGTGGTCCGGCCGGCACAGTCCGGGGCCGGTGTGCCCCAGGCCGGAGCCGAGCGCGAACACCGCCTGCGTGCCGCCGGCCATGACCCCCATGAACATCACCTGAGGCGCCGTGACGGAGGGCAGCGGCGCGAGCCGCGGCAGGTCGGTGCGAACCGGCGTCCTCGTGTGCTCGCCGTACCGGACGGTCACCGCATAGATCGTCCACGACTGGTTCACGGTGGGGCTCGGTGACGGCGTCGTCGATGGCACAGACGCGACGGTCGAGGTCGGGGTGGCGGCGGTTGGATTCGCGGTGACCGGCGGCGTTGGGGCGGCGGGAGCGCTCGGCGTCGTGGATGTGCTCGCTGAGCTCGAGCTCAAGTTCGGCGCCGGAGACGGAGAAACCATTGAGGCTGACGTCGTCGTGCTCGACGACGACGTCGTGGCCGATGACAATCCGGCTGACGTCGTCCCCGTCTGCGCTTCCGGCTTGGAGGACAGCTTGGGCTCCCCGCCGGCGAACGGATCACGGGGCAGGCTGGCTTCCAGCGTCTTGACCGACACCGTCGGCGCGGCCTTGCCCGTCGTCCCGGCTTGCGCGCTCGGCAGAGCGGACGCGCCCGCCGGAATCGGCGCCGGCGTCGCGGCGGCTGTCCCGGTGGCGGGCGCGCCCTTGAGGAGCAGCAGTGGAACGGCGATGATGGCGAGGAGCAGCACCGC
>DATCFW010000456.1:0-9325 GCA_036509295.1 Solirubrobacteraceae bacterium
TCGATGAGCATCGTCAGCGCCGGCTCGGTCTCGATCGGGCGGCGATGGGTGAGGACGGTCGCGCTGCGGATCCGCCTCATGGCTCGACCTGCCGCGCGGCGTGCTCGATGTCGGCCACCCCGCCGCGCGACCCCTCGGCCAGCCACACGAAGCTCTCGAGGTTGCCCTTGGGCCCCGGCAGGCCCGAGCTGGCGTAGCCGAGCACGGCCGCCCCCAGTTCGGCGCCGGCCCGCCCGACGGCCACCAGCGCCGCGCGCCGCAACGGCGGATCGCGGACGACCCCGCCCTTGCCGACGCCGGCGCGGCCCACCTCGAACTGGGGCTTGACCAGCGCCAGGCAGTCAAAGCGCGCCGCCGCGCACGCCAGCGCCGGGCCCAGGACCTTGACCACCGAGATGAA
The DNA here is from genome assembly GCA_036509295.1 of Solirubrobacteraceae bacterium. Lineage (GTDB taxonomy): Bacteria > Actinomycetota > Thermoleophilia > Solirubrobacterales > Solirubrobacteraceae > Palsa-465. Next base: position 401 of record DATCFW010000456.1, read on the forward strand.
CGACACGTCGATCACGATCAGATCGGGCGCATAGGGCAGCGCGTCGGGGGTGAGCGCGCGCGCGTTGGCCCGCTCGATGACGGTGACGCGCTCGTCGCCGCGCAGCGCCCAGTCCAGCTGCCCGTAGGCGACGTCGAGCGCGATCACGTGCTCGGCGCCGCGCTGAAGCAGGCAGTCGGTGAACCCGCCGGTCGAGGCGCCGACATCGAGCCCTCGGCGGCCGGTGGCATCGATGCCGAGCGCGTCGAGCGCGTTGGCGAGCTTGATCCCGCCGCGCGACGCGAACGCCGGCGCCTGGGCCAGCTCGAGCTCGACATCCTCGGCGACCAGCTGCCCGGGCTTCTGCGCCCGCCGGCGCTCGGGCAGCAGCAGCACCTCGCCGGCAAGCACCGACGCTGCCGCCCGGGTGCGCGAGGGGAACATCCCCCGCTCGGAGAGCAGATGGTCGAGCCGGACGCGCTTCATCGCCCCGGAACGGTACGGGATGGCACGGGCGGGGCGGTCAATTCGGTGCGCACCGCCGGCCCGGCGACGAGGTGTGGTCCACATGTGACAGCCGGTTGTCGATGTGGAACACAGGTGAGCCCCGCGGCGCGGGTGGGCACCGGATTGACAGCGAATGGCGGGCGGGCCGTACCGGGCGGACCCGCGACCCAGCCGCCCCTCAGGCGACGCTGCTGCGCTCGGCCACGGCGGCCTGCACCCGCTCGGCGATCCGCTGGCCGGTGAACCCGACCTCCTCGTGCAGCAGCGCGGGCGCGCCGTGGGTGACGAATCGGTCGGGCAGCCCGACGCGGAGGATCCGCGCCCCGCCGACGGCGACGCCGGCGTCCGACAGGGTCTCCCATACGGCCGAGCCAAAACCGCCGGCGAGCACGCCCTCCTCGACGGTGACGAGCAGATCGTGCTCGGCGGCGAGCTGAGCGGTGAGCCCGGCGTCGATCGGCTTGGCGAACCGGGCGTCGGCCACGGTCACCGAGATGCCGTGCTCGGCGAGGATGTCCGCAGCCTCCAGCGCCTTGGCCACGCCGCTGCCGTAGCCGAGCAGCGCCACCCGCGATCCGCCGGCGCCGCCGTCGGCCTCGCGCAAGATCTCACCGGTGCCGATCTCGATCGCCTCGGGCCGCCGCGGCAGCGCCACGCCGACGCCCTCGCCGCGCGGGTAGCGCAGCGCGATCGGCCCGTCGTCATAGCGCAGGGCGGTGCGGAGCATGTGCACGAGCATCGCCTCGTCGCGGGGGGCCATCATCACGAGGTTCGGCAGGCAACGCAGGTAGGCGATGTCAAACGCGCCGTGATGCGTCGGACCGTCGTCGCCGACGAGGCCGGCCCGGTCCATCGCGAACACGACGTTGAGCTTCTGCAGGCAGACGTCGTGGACGATCTGGTCATACGCGCGCTGCAGGAAGGTGGAGTAGATCGCCGCCACCGGCTTGCAGCCCTGGAGCGCCAGGCCGGCGGCGAACAGGATCGCCTGCTGCTCGGCGATGCCGACGTCGTAGTAGCGGTCCGGCAGCTCGCGCTGGAGCAGATTGAGCCCGGTGCCGGAGTTCATCGCGGCGGTGATCCCAATGACCCGGTCGTCGCGGCGAGCCTCGGCGACGAGCGCCTCGCCGAACACCTGGGTGTAGGCCGGAGGCTTGGCGATCGCCCGCGAATGCGTCGACCGCACGGGCGCCGGCGCCGGCGCGCCGTTGGCGATCGACTTGGGCTTGGCGGCGTGCCACTTCTCCATCCCCTCCAGGCCGCCCTCCTCGGCGGGGGCGAATCCCTTGCCCTTGACGGTGGCGCAGTGCACCACCACGGGCCGCTCGGCGGCGAGCGCCTCGCGCAGGGCGCGGCGCAGGGCGCGGACGTCGTGGCCGTCGATGACGCCCATGTAGGCGAAATCGAGCTCCTCCCACCACAGGCCCGGCGCCCAGAAGGCCTTGATCGACTCCTTGAAGTGCGGGCCGAGGCGCTCGAACGCGTTGCCGATGCCGACCGGGAGCTTGGTCAGCCCCCCTTCGACGCCCTCGCGGGCGTGCCACAGCTTGGGATTGAGGCGGACCCGGTTGAAGTAGCGGGACATGGCCCCGACGTTGGGCGCGATCGACATCCCGTTGTCATTGAGGACGACGACGATCGGCGTCCCCTCTCCCCCGGCCTGATGGACCGCCTCGAAGGCGACCCCGCCGGTGAGCGCGCCGTCCCCGACGACCGCTACCACGTTGCCCTCCTGGCCGTGGCCGCGGCGCATCCCCTCCTTGATGCCGACGGCGTATCCGATCGAGGTGGACGCGTGGCCGGCGCCCATGATGTCGTGCTCGGACTCGAAGATGGAGCAGAACGGCGCCAGCCCCTGGTACTTGCGGATCGTCGCCAGCTGGTCGCGGCGGCCGGTGAGGATCTTGTGCGGGTAGGCCTGGTGGCCGACGTCCCACAGGATCTTGTCCTGGGGGGAGTCGAGCACGGAGTGCAGCGCCACCGCGAGCTCACAGCTGCCGAGGTTGGCGCCGAAGTGACCGCCGATCTCGCCGACGGTGTCGATGATGTGCTCGCGCACCTCCTGCGCCACCTGCTGGAGCTCCTCGTCGGTGAGTCCATGGAGGTCCTGCGGTCGTTGGATGCGTTGCAGCAGGTCTGACATCAGTTTCCCGGGCTCCGCGGAGCCATCGTCGAATTTCTGCAGCGAGACACTAGCGGTGGTAGGTCTCGAGCGGCCATCAGTAGCTCCGCTGCGCGATGAAGTCGGTGATCTGCTCGAGCTCGGTCGCATCGGCTCCGCCGCCGATCCCAGCCATCCCGGCGGCGAGCGCCGCCCGCGCCCGGGCGTGGGACTCGTCGGCGAGCCGGCGCGCGCCGTCGAGGCCGAACTCCGTCACGTACGTGCGCTTGCCCAGCCGTTGGTCTGAGCCGTGCTGCTTGCCGAGCGCCTCGTCGGACCCGGTGACATCGAGGATGTCGTCGACGATCTGGAACAGGACGCCCAGCTCGCCGGCATAGGCGTGGAACGCGGACACCGTGACCGCTGCGGGCGCGTCGTCGAGCAGCAGGACACACTCGATGCTGGCGGCGATGAGCCGTCCCGTCTTGAGCTCATGCAGGCGGCGCAGGCCGGCGGCACCGGCGGCCGCCGTCTCGGTGACGTCGATGTACTGGCCGCCGACCATCCCCTGGACCCCCGTGGCAGCGGCCAGCTCGCACGCGGCGGCGAGCACCGCGGCCGGCTCGCCAGACTGCTCGGACAGCAGCAGGCGGAACGCCTCGGCATACAGCCCGTCCCCGGCGAGGATCGCCACGTCCTCCCCGAACGCCTTATGACAGGTGAGCCGGCCACGCCGCAGGTCGTCGTCGTCCATCGCCGGCAGGTCGTCGTGGATCAGCGAGTACGTGTGGATCAGCTCGATCGCCGCGGCCAGCGGAAGCACGGTGGCGCGGTCGCGGCCCAGCGACTGGGCGGTGGCGAGAGCCAGGACCGGCCGGATCCGCTTGCCCCCCGCCAGCAGCGAGTAGCGCATCGCCTCGTCCAGGCCGGCGGTGGCGAACTCCCGGGAGAAGTGGATCGCCTCCAGGTAGCGCTCCACGTCGGTGCGCAGATGCTCCGGATAGGCCGGCCGCAGCGTCGAAATGGCAGGCAACGACGTTACGCCGCGGGGAGCGGAAGCTGACCGGGAAGGTCGGGCAGCGGCTCGAGCGCGGCACGAGCGCGCTGATCGACCTGCGCGCTGGCCTCCGAGGCCAGCTGGGCGCACTCCTCGATCAGTGACAGCGTCGCCTCGGGCTCCAACTCGCCGGCACGGAGCCGGTCGGCCGTCTGATGAAGTCGAGCGCTCAGCTCGATCAGGGTGTCGGACACGTTCACAAGACTATCTGACCGCCTTCACCGGTTCCTGACCCGGCCCGCCGTCACGGATTCCCGGATCGCGCGTCCTCAAACTCGGCGATCGCGTCGAGCGTCGACGGGTCGCCCTCGAGGTGGGGCACGTGGGCGACGCCGTCCAGGTGCTCGAGGCGAGCCCCGGGAATGAGTGCGGCCGCTCGCTCGCCGACCGCCCGGATGCGCTCCACGTCGAGGCGCCCGATCGTCACGAGGGCTGGGTCCGTCGAGCCACATCCAGGCCAGGAGCCAGCCGACCTCCTCGACGTCGTCGGCCGCGTCGGCCGCGTCGATCGGATGCAGGGTCAGGCCGTTGACAAAAGTGCCCGCACGGGGCACTTTTGTCAACGGCGTGAGCACGGCCGCCCGATACGAGGCGTCCCCGGCGGGTCGTGAGGACCCGCGGCGGGTCCTAGGACCAATGACCACTGGGAATCGGGCGCCGGCTCGGCCAGCATGGTGGGTGAGCCATTCAAGGAGGCACCATGACCACCACCGACACCATGACCACCACCGACACCCGGACAGCCACCGACACCCGGACAGCCACCGACACCCGGACAGCCAGCCAGCAGATCGCCGACGAGGTCACCGCGTGGCCGGGGATCGAGGCCGGATACGGCCGGCGCGGCGAGTTCGCTTTCCGCCTGGGCCGGCGGGAGATCGGCCATCTGCACGGCGATCACGCGGCCCACTTCTCGTTCCCCCAGGCTGTCTGGCACGAGCTGCAGGCCGCGGGCCGGATCACCGATCATCCGGTGTTCCCGGGCCGCGTCGGCCCGGCGGCGCGCCGGATCGCCTCCGACGACGACGTCCGCGACGTGATCGTCCTGCTGCGCCGAAACTACGACCGGCTGATCGCAGCCTAGCCTCAGCCCCGCCCCAGCCTAGCCCGAGTCCAGGGCGCGATTGACGAGCGCGTCGGCCCGCGCGTTCTGGGCTCGGGGCACGCTGCGGATCTTCCAGCGCTCGAACCCCCGCAGCGCGGTGACCGCCTCCTCGTACAGCGGCTTCATCGCCGGATGCTTGACCTTGTAGAGGCCGTTGACCTGCTTGGCGACGAGCTCGGAGTCGTTGACGAACTCGGCCTCGCGGGCGCCCATGGCCGCCGCCCGCTGCACGCCCCGCAGCAGTGCGCGGTATTCGGCGACGTTGTTGGTGGCGACGCCGATCCGCTCGGCCACCTCGTCGAGCACCGCGCCGCCGGGATCGGACACGACGACGCCGATCGCGGCCGGCCCCGGGTTCCCGCGGGCACCGCCGTCGACGTGGACGACGACCTTCAGCGCCGTCGGCGCGCCCGTCGGCGCGTCCGTCAGCGGGGAGCTCAATCGCTCGCGAGCTCGGGCAGCTCGGGCAGCTCGCCGGGGACGCGCGGCCGGCGGCGGTCCCGGACCTCGCGCTTGCCGCCGCCCGAGGTGCCGGCCTCGCGGCGCGATGCCTTGCGCCGGTCGACGATCACGGTGACATGCGGGTCGTCGGCGTAATAGCTGTCGAGCTTCTCGTACAGGTCGTCGGCGAGCGCCTCTGGAACCACGCAGTAGATCACGGCGCTGATGCTATCCGGCAAGGCGGCCTTCTCGCCATCGTACGTCCGTCTAGTTCCCGGTCAGACGTTCAACGTCAGGCGTCCGCGGTCATCGGCGGCCGCATTGTTCTGACGCTCGATCTCGCTCAGTTCCGCCAGCTCGTACCCCTGGCCGGCCGACCGGAGGCTCGGGACCTCGTCGGACAGGTCGACCTCGTAGCGGTACCAACACAGCTCCCAGGAGACAAGGACGTTGACGACGCTCCCGTTGGCGTCGGACGGGTGCACCGAGACCTCGGGCAGACCCAGCGAGCGGCCGATCCCCGCCACCGTGCGGGGATGCTCGGAGTCGTTGAACAGCGAGACCGCCGAGGAGATCTTGTGCTCGATGCTCGTCGGCACGGCCCGGACGTGGCGCGGCTCGCGCTGAGCGCGCGGGACCGGATCCCGGCCGCTGCCGCTGAGACGGCCGGCGGCGCGGCTCACCGGCGCCGGCCACGACGGCGCTGACGGCCGGGCGCGAGGCGCCCGCTCGGGCCGCGCCGGCTCGGTCGCCGCGGGCGGGCCGTCATCCTCGAACGCGAGCTCGGGCTCGCCGATCGGGTCGCCGGGGGCGGGCGGGTTGGAATCCCGCGCGACGGAGTCGCGCCGGCCGCGGCGGCGCCCGAACAGCGACCGGCGCCGGTCCGGCCGGGCGCTGGACTCGTCGAACGCCGGCACCTCGCCCTCACGGACCCAGCCGCCGTGCAACGCCCGCGACGTGCACAGCTCACATACCGATCGCCGGGTCCCGCCGCTGAGATAGATCTCGGCGCGCTCGCCGCGCAGCAGCGTGCGCCCGCAGACGTCACAGGCGGACTGAACCGTCGATGTCCGAATTGCCCTGGTACTCACGAACGTCTGAGCCTACTACGGGTCCGTCGATACACAACCGGGGGTGGCCGCTGTCACCAGCCCGCGTTTACGCCTTCACCGCCTCGCGCTCGGCCTGGGCCTCCTGCACCACCTTGGCGGCGAGATGCGCGGGCACCTCTTCGTAGCGCTCGAACTCCATCGTGAATTCCCCCTGCCCGCCGGTGATCGACCGCAGATCGGGAGCGTAGGACAGCATCTCGGACATCGGCACCTCGGCCTTGATGTCCGTCATGCCGGCGCCGACCGGCTCCATGCCCAGCGGGTGGCCGCGCCGGGAGTTGAGGTCCCCGATGACGTCGCCGACGGTGTCCTCGGGGGAGTTGACCGAGACGAGCATGATCGGCTCCAGCAGCACCGGGGCGGCCTGCTCGAGCGCCTGCTTCATCGCATGCGCGCCCGCCACCCTGAACGCCATCTCCGACGAGTCCACGGTGTGGTAGGAGCCGTCGTAGAGACGGACGCGGACATCCTTGATCGGATATCCGGCGACGACCCCCTCCTGCATGGCCTCTTGCACGCCCTTCTCCACCGCCGGGATGAAACCGTTGGGAATCACGCCGCCCTTGATCGCGTTGACGAACTCGAACCCCGTGGGGTGGGTGGGATCGTTGAGCGGCTCGATCTCGATGTGGCAGTCCCCGAACTGGCCCCGACCGCCGGTCTGCTTCTTGTGTCGCCCATGGGCCTTGGCCGAGCCGCGGATCGTCTCCTGATACGGGACGCGGGGCGGCCTCAGCGTGACCTCGGCGCCGAACCGGGCGTGGAGGCGCTCGACGATCACCTCGACGTGGACCTGCGACAGCCCGGCGACGATCTGCTCGCCGGTCTGCGCGTCGCGATGGAGGTCAATCGTCGGATCCTCCTCTTGGAGGCGGCGCAGCGCGGTGAACACCTTGTCCTCGTCGCCCTTGGCCTGCGGCTCGATCGAGAACGCCATCACCGGGGCCGGAAGCTTGATCGACGGCATCGTGATCGGCTCGTCGCGGGCGGCCAGCCAATCGCCGGCACGGGTCTCCTTCAGCTTGGCGACGGCGCCGATGTCACCGGGGCCGAACTCCTCGACGTGGGATTGGCCGGGACCCGTGTCCCGACCCTCGAAGGTGATCAGCTGCCCGATCCGCTCCTTGTTGTGGGTGCGGGTGTTCAGCAGATGAGAGTCGTGGGTCATCGTGCCCTGGTACACGCGGAACAGGTTGATCCGGCCAGCGAACGGATCGGCGCGGGTCTTGAAGACGTAGGCGAACAGCTCCGCGTCCTCGTCGGGCACGAGGGTGACCTCGCCGACCTCCAGGCCGCCGTGCTTGACCGGGGACGGCAGGTCCTCGACGATCGCGTCGAGCAGTCGGTTGGTGCCGAGGTTGCCGGTGACCACGCCGCACGTGACCGGGAACAGCGAACCGTGATTGGTGCCGTCCTTGAGCGCGGCGACGATCTCGTCGTGGGAGATCTCCTCGCCCTCGAGGTAGCGCTCCATCAGCGCGTCCGAGGTCTCGGACACCTCGTCCATCAGGCGCTCGCGGTATTCCTCGGCCTGAGCCTGGAGCTCGGCCGGGATCGGGATCTCGGAGCAGTTCTCGCGGGAGGCCCCTTCGTAGCGGTAGGCCTTCATGTCGATCAGGTCGATCAGGCCCGACAGGTTGTGCTCGGAGCCGATCGGAATCTCCGTGGCGACGACATGCTGACCGAACGCCGATTTCAGCGACTCCAGCGTGCGGAAGAAGTCGGCGCGCTCGCGATCGAGCATGTTGACGAACACCAGCCGGGCCAGATCGAGCTCGGCGGCGCGCCGCCAGAGACGCTGCGTGTGGACCTCCACCCCCATGACCGCGTTGACCACGAACACCGCCGACTCGCAGACGCGCAGCGCGCCGAGCGCGTCGGCGATGAAGCTCGAATCCCCGGGGGTGTCGAGCAGGTTCACCTTGCGTTCCTGCCACTCGAACGAGCTGAGGGCCAGGGAGATGGACATCTGCCGGGCCTTCTCGTCCGGATCGGAGTCAGAGACCGTGGTGCCGTCGACGACGCTGCCGAGACGATTGACGACTCCGGCCTCGAACAGCAGAGCCTCGTGCAACGACGTCTTACCACTGCCGCGGTGGCCGACGAGGGCCACGTTGCGGATGCGATCCGCGGCCTTGTGCATGGCTGGTCTCCTCTCACTCGGAAAGCCGAAAAAACGACCTTACCGCTTGGAGGGGGTGGGGTTCGGCCGTTAGTCCAGCTCGGTGGCGAGCTTGGAGCGCAACCGCAGCACCGCCTTGGTGTGCAGCTGCGAGACGCGTGACTCGGTGACCCCGAGGACCTCCCCGATCTCGCGGAGGGTCAGGTTCTCGTAGTAGTAGAGAGCGACGACGAGCTTCTCGCGCTCGGGCAGCGCCGCGATCGCGTCGGCGATGCGGTCCCGCAGCTCGGACTCGTCCACCAGGACCTGCGGATCGGGCGCCCCTCGATCGGGCAGCGTGTCGAGCAGCGACACCTGGTCGCCGCTCGCGTCCGACACGTTCCACAGCTCGTCGAGCGCAACGATCGTCGAATTGGAGATCTGGAGCAGCGCGTCCTGGAAGTCGTCGACGCCGATCTCGAGCTCTGAGGCCATCTCCTCGTCGGTGGGGGCGCGCTGGAG
>DATCFW010000457.1:0-2815 GCA_036509295.1 Solirubrobacteraceae bacterium
GTCCCATACCACGATCCAGATCGTCAGGGCGAGCCGGGGTGCGCTATCGGTTTGGCGAAGCCCCGAGCGTCGCACCGGTGTCGTCCCAGTGCGGTGTCGTCCCAGTGCCAGCCGCGGATATGCGCTGCATATGCAGGCGACTGTTTCGGCTCGCTTTGAGGCGCGCCCTGCTTGCGGCGACAAGCGCGTCTCGCACGTGCGCTCGGACGCATGCTTCCACGGCTGGCGCTCCGCCGGCCGCACGCCCATGTTGCGACGCTGGCCCTACCCGGGTCGCCGGCGCCGCCTGCGCTGTCGCCCAGGAGCACGCGTCGACTTCCTGGCCGATGGGGCGTCTCCTGCGCCAACAACTCCTGGGGCTGATCAGCGCGCGTTCGAGGCGGGCTTCGTCCAGCATCCGGTCCGGACGTCGGAGCTCCCAGAATGACCTTTCTGGGACGTGTGAAAACGATGGCTTGCACTGGCCCCGGCGCGATGGTGGGAAAGCCAGCCAACGTCGCAACAGGTGATGGGTCATCGTAGCCGCGGCCGGTGACGGCACGCAGGAGGTGACCGACTGCATCGCCGGCAGCCGAAGGCACCCGGTCACGGTTGCTCGGCATGGGTGCTCACGACGATCGGTGGGCCCCAGCGGGTGGCTGACGCGCGCGGGGTTCGACGCAGGCGAGGCCCGAGGGCCGAGCCGGAGTCGATCCCCGCGCGCGTGCGCGGCTCAGATGGCGGGTCCGGTCAGGCGGCCACGGTCACGGCAGCGAACAGCTGCGCGGGGCGCTGCCAGGCGAGGGTCTTGCGGGGCCGGTCGTTGAGCTCGGCGGCGATCCGCACGATGTCCTCGATGGTGTGGACGCTGAGGTCGGTGCCCTTGGGGAAGTAGTCGCGTAACAGCCCGTTCATGTTCTCGTTGCTGCCGCGCTGCCACGGCGAGTGGGCGTCGCAGAAGAACACGTCGGTGCCGGTCGCGGCCGTGATCTGCTGGTGCTGGGCGAGCTCCTTGCCCTGATCCCAGGTCAGCGTCCGCCGCAGTCCCGCCGGAACGCTCTCGAGCGCATCGGTGATCGCCTGGCGCACGCGATCGGTGGTCGCGATCCCGTCCGGGAACGCCAGCAGCACGAGATACCGGGTGGTGCGCTCGACCAGCGTGCCGATCGCCGACCGGTTGCCGGCGCCCATGATCAGGTCGCCCTCCCAGTGACCGGCCTCCACGCGATCCTGCACCTCGGCTGGGCGCTCGTCGATCATTCGCATCGCCGTCAGGCGTCCACGCCGCTGCAACCCCAGTAGCCGCCGTCTGCGCCGGCGCCGCCGCACGGGCCTGGTCAGCGCCACCGCTGTGTCGTAGATCGCCTGATAGATGGTCTCCTTGCACAGCCAGCGAGACGGCTGATCGGCGAACAGCACCCGGAGCTCGTGCGCGACCTGCTCCGGGCTCCAGCGCTTGGACAGAAGCCGCTGCACGACCTCGGCCAGCGCCTCGTCGCCGGCGATCCGCCGCGTGCGCGGCTTGCACGCCCGCCGCTGAGCGGCCTGCTCGGCGTGATGGGGACGGTAGTGCTCGTCGGAGTCGCGGTTTCGCCGGATCTCGCGACTGATCGTTGACGGCGCCCGCCCCAGCTGCGCGGCGATCCCGCGCACGCTCATCTTCGCCGCCAGCAGATCGGCGATCCCGATCCGTTCCTGCTCTGAGAGGTACCGCGGGTTTCGCGGCCGTTCTTCGATGATCTTCACCGGCGGATAGATGACAAGCGCTCCGGCGGAATTGCGGACCTTGCGCCCGTACCGCCAGCGGTTCCCCGTCTTGCGGTCGATCCCGACCACCCGACACGCCTCGCTGTTGCCCAGCCCTTGGGCGATCAGCTGCACGTATCGCCGCTGCTTCTCCGCCTGCACACCGCCCGCGTGTGTCCGTCGCCTACTGCGCATCGCAACCTCCAGGAACCGATCGGTGTTGCGACGTCAGCTGGCTTCCGCCCCATCACAGTGGGGCCACTTCAGACCATCGTTCTCACCCGCCGGAAACCCCCGGCCAATCGACATCGAGAGCAACAGATTGGCGGTTAGGTGGTCGTCGAGCCCCGAAAGATCAGGAATGCTGAACCGCAGTGGGAGCGCGGGTGCCATCACGGCGGACGTTACGGGCGATAGAGCGCCAGCGCAGATTGCCCACGACTAGGCGTCCCTGGAGCCTGCTATCCGCGACGATCCCCTGACTGCTAAGGGAGTCGTCGCCGGCCTCGCGAGCGCGCGATCCCTCTCGTGGCATAGCAGTCGTCCCGCCGAGGCGGGGTATGACGCCTGCTGCTGGGCGATTCCGAGCGTCCGGCCGTCGGGGCACTGGCGTGTGCATTCGTGGCATAGCGGTAGCCGGCCCCCGACGGCCGCTGTAGTCGAAGCGATCGTCGAAGCTGCGCCCGCCAGCGGTCAAGAGCGGTCGCGCGCGCGGCGTAAGGTGGCGTGGCTGGTGGTGTCCGATGGGAGTCGCGTCGGTCGGGCGCGGGAGGTGACCGGTCCTGCGGTATTGCGGCGATGTCGCGGGCTGAATCGAGCCGGCCGTGGCTGTGGCGGAAGCGGCGACGAGCTGTGGGCGCGACCGCAGCGAGCGCGGGCTTTGGCGGTGAGTTCGGTCTGCGCTTTGCTGATCGTGGCTTTGATCGTTTTTGCCATCCAGCGGTCGTCGGGCCGGGGGAGGCCTGAGATCCGGTCGGCGGCTGCGGGCGGGGCGTTGGCGGCGAGCGATGGAATACTTGCCGGGCGAACCGAGTCTTGGTAGGTGTACGGCGTTCTCGAGCGAATCGGAGATGAGGGTGTTCAGACAAGA
>DATCFW010000458.1:0-9251 GCA_036509295.1 Solirubrobacteraceae bacterium
AGGGGGTCGTGATCTCGGTGCCGGCGCTGCGAGGATTCCTGGCCGACCATCCGCGGGCCACGATCGCGCTGCTCGACCTCGCACTCGCCCGGTTGCGCGTCGCCGACGCCCGCCGGCTCGAGTACGCCAACTCCGACAGCCTCGCCCGCGTCGCCGGGCGCCTCGTCGAGCTGACCGAGCGATTCGGCTCTCGCGACGGCGACGGCTCGATCGCCGTCGGCCTGCCGATCACCCAAGAGGAGCTCGCCGCCTGGAGCGCGACCTCGCTGGAGTCGACCGCCCGGGCGCTGCGGACGCTGCGCCAGCTCGGGGTGATCGAGACGAGCCGGCTGCGGCTTGTGGTGCGCGAGCCCGAGCGCCTGCGTTCCCACGCGCCGCGACTGTGAGCCTGAGCACGCCGGCGGTTTCAGGCGGCCAGACCGGGTATCTACTGTGGTGTAGGTCCCAATGCTGCGAAAGGAAAACGATATGTCCGATGGCACGGTTGACAACACCAAGGGCAAGATCAAAGAGGCGGCCGGCGATCTGACCGGAGACAAGAGCCTCAAGAACGAGGGCAAGGTCGATAAGGCGGCCGGCTCGGCCAAGGACGCGGTTGGCGGAGCTGCCGACAAGGTCAAGGACGTCGTCAATCCCAACCGCGACTGATCATCTGCGCGCCGTGTAGGAGCCGTCTCTGGCTCCTACACTCGCGTGCATGATCGATCAACTCGTCGCCCAGTTGGAGAGGCGCTTCGGCGAGCTCGAAGGCGAGCTGTCCGATCCTGAGGTGATCGGCGATCGCGAGCGGTACGCGGCAGCGCGTCGCGCGTACTCCGAACTGGAGCCGGCGGCCCGGCTGGCCACCGAATACCGCCACGCCGCCGATGACCTCGAGGGCGCGCGCGAGCTGCTGGCCGAGGGCGGCGATGACGCCGAGCTCAAGGCGCTGCTCGAGAGCTCCCGCGATCGGATGACCACGCTCGAGGACGAGATCCGCCTGGCGATGGTGGAGCGCGATCCCAACGACGACAAGAACGTCATCGTCGAGATCCGCCCCGGCGCCGGCGGCGACGAGGCCGCCATCTGGGCCGGTGACTTGTACCGGATGCTCACGCGCTACGCCGAGCGCCTCGGTTTCAAGGTCGAGACGCTGGCGATCGGTGACGGCGACTACACGTTCTCGATCAAGGCCCGCCCACCCGATGGCGCGTATTCGGTGTTCAAGTTCGAGGGCGGGATCCACCGCGTGCAGCGCGTGCCCGAGACCGAGTCCCAGGGCCGCGTCCACACCTCGACGGCGACCGTCGCCGTGCTGCCGGAGGCCGAGGACGTCGACGTCCAGATCGACCCCAACGATCTCCAGATCGACGTCTACCGAAGCTCCGGGCCGGGCGGCCAGTCGGTCAACACCACCGACTCCGCGGTGCGGATCACCCACAAGCCCACCGGGGTCGTCGTCTCGATGCAGGACGAGAAGTCCCAGCTCCAGAACCGGGAGCGGGCGATGCGCGTTCTGCGGGCCCGCCTGTACGAGCGGGCCCTGGCCGAGCAGCAGGCGGAGCTCGGCGCCAGCCGGCTGGCCCAGGTCGGCACCGGCGATCGCGCCGGGAAGATCCGCACCTACAACTTCGGCGAGCGGCGGGTCAACGACCACCGGATCAACCTGCGCGTCCACAACCTCGACGAGATCCTGCTCGGCGCGCTCGACGAGCTGACCGGCGCCCTCCAGGACGATGAGAAGCGACGCCGGCTGCAAGAGCGTGCCTCCGGCTGAGGCCAGGTCCGAGTTCGAGGCCGAGGCGGAAGCGGTGGTCGTATCGGTCGGAGAGGCGCTCGCGGCGGGGCGCCGCCAGTTGGGCGAGGCGGGCTGCGACACGCCGCGGCTCGACGCCGAGGTGCTGCTGGCGGCCGTCCTGGAAGTCGACCGTGGGCGGCTCGTTATCGACCGCGATCGCGCGCTGCCCGCGCCCACGCTCGTCGGGTTTCAGGAGCTGCTGAGCCGGCGGGCGGCACGGGAGCCGGTGGCGTACATCCTCGGCCGGCGGGATTTTCGGCGGCTGTCGCTGACGGTGGATCGGCGGGTGCTCATCCCGCGGCCGGAGACCGAGCTGCTCGTTGAGGTCGGCCTGGAGCTGCCGGCGGGGTTTCGGGTGCTCGACGTCGGGACCGGCAGCGGGGCGGTGGCGTTGGCGCTCAAGGACGAGCGGCCCGACCTGCTCGTGCGCGGCGTTGACATCAGCTCCGACGCGCTGGCGGTGGCTCGCGGCAACGCGTCGCGGCTCGGGCTCGACGTCGACTGGGTGCAGGCGGATCTGCTCGACGGGGGTCCGGCGGACGCGGTGCTCGCGAACCTGCCCTACGTGCCGGTCGGGGCGGTGCTGGCGCCGGAGATCACGGGCTACGAGCCGCCGGGGGCGCTGTTCGCCGGCGCCGACGGGCTCGATCTCGTGCGGCGGCTGGTGTCGGCGCTCGCCGGACCGTCGGTCGGGCTGCTCGCCGTGGAGATCGGGCCCGAGCAGGCGCGGACGGTCGCTGAGCTGGTCGGTGACGGCGGGTTCGCGGGCGTGCAGGTCCGACGGGATCTGGCCGGGTTCGATCGCGTCGTCGTGGGCACGGGATGACTGACGCGGAGACGTTCGAGCGGTGCATGGGCGTGGGCGGGATCGCCGTGTTTCCCGCGGACACCGTGTACGGATTGGCCTGCGACGTCCACAGCCGGGGGGCGGTGGAGCGGCTATATCACCTCAAGCGCCGGCGACTGGACAAGCCGTCGGCGGTCATGTTCTTCGATCGCGAGCTGGCGCTGGCGGCGCTCCCCGAGCTGGGGGCGCGGACGCGTGCGGCGCTGGGGCGGCTGCTGCCCGGGCCGGTGACGGTGCTGCTGCCCAACCCGGTCGGGCGGTTTCCGCTGGCCTGCGGCAAGGAGCTGAGCACGGTGGGGCTGCGCGTGCCGGTCCTACCGCGGCTGGACGGCGTCCGGTGCCCGGTCCTGCAATCCAGCGCCAACCTCGCCGGGGAGCCCGACGCGCGGCGGCTCGCGGACGTCCCGGAGCCGCTGCGTCGGGGCGCCGATCTGGTCCTTGACGGCGGCGAGCTGCCGGGGACGCCGTCGACGGTCGTCGATCTCCGCGCGTTCGAGGAGTCCGGTGCCTGGGGGATCGTGCGCGAGGGTGGAATGCCGACGGCGGACGTCGGCGCCGCGCTCGCGGGCCAGTTCCACTTCGACCCGTCGTCCTACGCCGAGATGATCCACGAGGACATCCCGGTGTATGACGTCTTCCAGGACGAGCTGGCGCGCGCCAGCGGCGCGGGGGCGGCGCGGGTGCTCGAGCTCGGGACCGGCACGGGGGAGACGGCCCGCCGGCTGCTGGCGCGCCACCCGGGTGCCGTCCTGGTGGGCGTCGATGAGAGCGCCGCGATGCTCGCGGCCGCCGCCGAGACGCTGCCGGCCGAGCGGGTGTCCTTGGTGGTGGGGGAGATCGAGAACCAGCTGCCGGACGGGCCGTTCGATCTCGTCGCCAGCGCCCTGTGCGTCCACCACCTCCGCGGCTCGCGCAAGCGCGACCTGTTCGCCCGGGTGCGGTCGGCGCTGGGGTCCGGCGGCCGGTTCGTGCTCGGCGACGTGATCGTCCCCGCCGATCCGGGGGATGCGGTGACGTCGTTGACCCCGGGGTTCGACCACCCCAGCCCGCTGGGCGAGCAGCTGGGCTGGCTGGCGCAGACCGGCTTCGACGCCCGGGTCGTGTGGGAGCACCGGGACTTGGCGATCGTCGTCGCCGAGGTCTCCGGGGCCGGCGTTACCATGTGACGCTCGCATGAGCGCGCCCGACCTGCCTGCCGACTTCTTCAACCGCCCGCTCGCGGAGGTCGATCCCGAGATCGCCGAGGTGCTGGCGCTGGAGCTGGCGCGCCAGCAGCAGACGCTCGAGATGATCGCGTCGGAGAACTTCGCCCCGGCGGCGGTGCTCGAGGCCCAGGGCTCGGTGCTCAACAACAAGTACGCCGAGGGCTATCCCGGCAAGCGCTATTACGGGGGCTGCGAGTTCGTGGACATCGGCGAGCAGCTCGCCATCGACCGGGCCAAGTCCCTGTTCGGGGCCGAGCACGCCAACGTCCAGCCACACGCCGGCGCCCAGGCCAACACCGCCGTCTACCACGCGCTGCTGCAACCGGGCGACACGCTCATGGGCCTCGAGCTCTCCCACGGCGGCCATCTCTCCCACGGGATGAAGATCAATGTGTCCGGCCGGCTGTACGACATCGTCGCCTACCACGTCGATCGCGAGACCTCGCTGATCGACATGGACGAGGTGGCGTCGCTGGCGCAGGAGCACCGGCCCAAGATGATCGTGGCCGGCTGGTCGGCGTACCCTCGCCAGCTCGACTTCGCACGGTTCCGGGAGATCGCCGACTCGGTCGGCGCGTTCCTGATGGTGGACATGGCCCACTTCGCGGGGCTAGTGGCCGCGGGGTTGCATCCGTCGCCGGTGCCGATGGCCGATGTCGTCACCACCACGATCCACAAGACGATCGGCGGCGGGCGCGGCGGCATGATCCTCTGCCAGGAGCAGTACGCCAAGAAGATCGACTCCGCGGTGTTCCCGGGCCAACAGGGCGGCCCGTTGGAGCACCTCATCGCCGGCAAGGCGGTGGCGCTGCGGATCGCCGCTTCGGAAGCCTTCCGCGAGCGCCAGCAGCGGACGGTGGACGGGGCGCGGGCGGTGGCCGCCGAGTTGCTGTCCGCAGGGGCAGGGGTGAGCGTCTTGACCGGCGGGACCGACGTGCACCTCGTCCTGTGCGACCTGCGGGAGTCGTCCCTGGACGGCAAGCAGGCCGAGGATCGCCTGCACGCGATCGGGATCACGGTGAACCGCAACGCGGTGCCGTTTGACCCACGGCCGCCGGCGGTGTCCTCGGGGCTGCGGATCGGATCGCCGGCCCTGGCCACGCGCGGACTCCAGGTGGAGGACTTCGTCGAAGTCGGCAAGATCATCTCCGCGGTCCTGGTGGCCGGGGACGCGTTCGATGGCCAGCGGGGCGAGCTGGCCGCCCGGGTCGAGGCGATCGCGGACCGGTACCCGCTGTACGCGCAACTCGGCGCGTCCGCGGCCGCTGTGGCCTGAGCCGCCGCGGCGGCCTGAGCCCGGCCGCGGTCGCATCGCGGCGGCCTGACGGGGGTGGCAGCGGCGTTGTCGCGGGCTCATGCCCACATGACCCCCCGCTCCCGCCCCCATCCCCGCCCCCGCCCGTTCGATGGAAAATCCGGGGTCGCCGCTCAGATTTTCCATGTCCGGCCCTCCAGCGGTCCGTCTGATGGAAAGTCGCGGCGACGGGTGGAGATTTTCCATGTACTGCGCAGCGAAGGGACCGGAGAGTGGGGACTCGCGGGGGCGGCAGCTCGCCAGCGCGGCCTGATCCATCGCTCCCAGCTGCTGGCGACGGGGTTCGATCGCCGGGCGATCGCGCGGCTGGTCGCCCGTGGCGCGCTCTATCCCGTCCTCCCGCGCGTCTACGCCGTCGGGCATCCGACCCTCGCGCCGCTCGCCGCTGAGCTCGCCGTCCTGCTGTACCTCGAGCACGATGCCGTCATCAGCCACGCGTCCGCGGCGCGCCTGTGGGGACTGAGCCCGGGGGATGTCAGCACCGTCGAGGCCACGGTGATCGGCCGCGACACCGTGCGACGGTCCGGCCTGCGCACCTACCGCGTCCCCGATCTCGATCCGCGCGATGTGCGGCTCCGCCACGGGTTGCCGGTGACGAGCGCTGCCCGGACGCTGCTCGACGTCGCCGCCGAGGCGCCGGTGGAGCGGGCGCTCAACGAGGCTCGGGTGCTCGGACTGGTCAGCGACCGCGATCTGACGGACGCGATCGAGCGCGTGCCAGGGAGAGCGGGCACCCGTCAGCTCCGCGCTGTCCTTGGCGCCGAGCTGGGTCCGTCGCTCACCCGCTCAGAGGCCGAGCGGCTGCTGAGGAACCTCGTGGAGCAGGCCCAGCTCCCCTGGCCGCGGTTCAACGCCACCGTCCACGGCTACGAGGTTGACGCCCTGTGGGCGCGCGAGCGGGTCGTCGTCGAGGCCGACGGGTACGCGTTTCACGGCCACCGTGCGGCGTTCGAGCGCGACCGGCGCAAGGACCAGACGCTGGCGGCGGCGGGCTACACGGTGATCCGGGTCACGTGGCGCCAGCTCGCCGATGAGCCGCTGGCGGTGGCGGTCCGGATCGCGCAGGCGCTGGCCCGCGGCGACCCGCGAGACGCCCTGCCGGGGCCGCCCGGCACCGCGCCCGACGCCGACTGAAACCGGTCCGGCACCGCCGCGCAACCCAGTGGTCGGGGCGGACTGGCATGCTTAGCGCGCATGCGGTACTACTGGGATGCCGTGCTCTCGTTCGTGGTCGCGGCGCTGCTGGCAGCGGCGTTCACGCCGCTGGCGGCCCGGCTGGCGCGTCGTCTGGGCGCCGTCGACGAGCCTCGCGAGCGGGGCCTGGCCGAACGGCCGACGCCGACGCTCGGCGGTTTGGCGATCCTGGTGGCGGTGCTCGTCGCCGCCGCGATCTGGCTGCAGAGCACGATCAAGCTGTCGCCGACGGCGCACGCGCTCGGGCACCCGACGGTCCACATGTGGGCGGTGATGGCGGGGGCGTGCCTGATCACGCTGATCGGGGCCGTCGACGATGTGCGGGAGCTGCCGCCGGCGCTCAAGCTCCTCGGTCAGATCGCCGCGGCGGTGATCGCGGTGGAGGGCGGCGCGGTGGTGACCGACGTGACGCTGCCGTTCATCGGGCCGCTGCAGTTCCCCAACGAGGGCGGGGTCCTCACCGTTCTCTGGCTGGTGGGGACGATGAACGTGGTCAATCTGTCCGACGGGATCGACGGCCTGGCGGCGGGGATCTGCACGATCGACGGCGTGGCCTTCTCGATCATCTCCTTCAGCCTCGGCGTGCACGGCGCCGCGGTCCTGGCCGCGCTGACCGCCGGCGCGGCGCTCGGCTTCCTGTTTCACAACTTCTATCCGGCGTCGGTGTTCATGGGCGACGCCGGCGCCAACCTGCTGGGCTACCTGCTCGGGGTGGTCGCCGTTGTCGGCTCGCTGAAGACCAACGCTCTGGTCGCCCTGGTCGTCCCGCTGATGATCCTCGTCATCCCGTTCCTGGACACCAGTTTCGTGATCGCCAAGCGATTGAAGTACCGCCGCAAGCCGTGGTCAGCCGACGCCAATCACTTCCACCACCGGATGGCGCGGATCGGCTTCTCGCAGCGCAAGACGGTCGTCTACCTCTACGCCTGGTCGTTCTTGATGGCGGGGCTGGCGGTGGCGCTGCGCTTGATCACCCACTATCACCGTCATCAGGCCGGCTGGATCGCGTTCCTGATCGCGCTCGCGGTGGTGTGCGTCGCGGCCAGCGTCTACCTCGTGTACGTGCTCGAGATCTTCAAGTTCAAGGGGCTGCGCGCGATCGATCTGCGCCGCGCCGACCCCGGCGCCACCGAGGCCGAGATCGACGATCAGGTGCGCAAGGACGTCGAGACCGGCGAGTTCGAGAAGATAGGGCGGCGATGAAGCGGGCCAATCGCGGCGAACCGACCGGCGGGTAGAGACCCTGCTCACCGGCATCTCGAGACGCGAGCGCATCGCGCTGGGAGGCGTGGCGCTCATCACAGTGCTGGCCGGCGTCGCGCGCTATGACCACGGCGTTCCGCGGGTGGTGGCGTTCATCCTCGCCGCGCTCGCGCTGGCCGGTGGCGCGTGGATCGTGTCGACCTCCACCGAGCAGGTGGGACGACGGTACGGACCGGCGGTGACCGGAGTACTCCAGTCGACGCTGGGCAACCTGCCGGAGTTCTTCGTCGTCATCTTCGCGCTCAACGCCGGACAGAAGGTGGTCGCCGAGACGGCGATCCTCGGCTCGATCCTGGTCAACGCCCTGCTCGTCCTCGGCCTGGTGATCGTCGTCGGCGCCCGCCGTGAGCGCGACCGGGTGATGCGCTTCGGCGTCCGCCTGCCCAACGACACGGCGACGCTCCTGCTAATCGCCAGCTTCATCATCGTGCTCGTCGGGTTGGCCAACTCGGCGCACGACGCCGCCAGCCACCACATCAAGACGATCTCGATCATCAGCGCGATCGCGATCCTGATCGTCTACGGGGTGTGGATGGCGCAGTACCTGCGCTCCGACACGCGTCCCGAGGGCGCCGCCGGCGGGGGCGAGAATGGGGGTGAGGATGGCGGGCCGAGCGGGGCGCTCGCGACCAGCCTCGCCCTGCTCGCAGTGGGGGGCGTGGCATCGGCGTTCGTGTCTGACTGGTTCGTCAACGCCCTGCAGCCGACGATCGACTCGCTGCACATCTCGCAGGCGTTCGCCGGCCTCGTGATCGTGGCGATCGCCGGCAATGCGGTGGAGAACGCGGCCGGGATCGCGCTCGCCCACAAGGGCCAATCGGAGCTGGCGATCTCGGTCGTCAAGAACTCGGTGGCCCAGATCGCCGCCTTCCTGTACCCGCTGCTGGTGCTCGTGTCGCTCCTCACCGCGACCACGCTCACGTTCGCGCTGGCGCCCGTCTACACCGGGGCGCTGCTCGGCACCGCGGTGATCGTCTGGCAGATCACCGGCGACGGGGAGGCGACTCCGTTCGAGGGCGCGGCGCTGATCGCCGCGTTCGTCATCCTGGCGACGGTGGCCGCGTTCGAGTCGTGAACGGGCAATTCGCATCGGGTTAAGGATCGATGAGCGAAACGAGGGCCGGTGGTAGCTTCGGCCGTGTGCTCGGGGCTCGACGGTGCTCTGCGGGGACGGTGGTTGTCATGCTGGCAGCGCTCACGCTCGCCCTCGGCGGTGCGCGAGCGGCGCACGCCGACCCGCTGACGTGGACCGCGCCCGAGCAGATCGATCCGGCCAACCCCGCCGCCATCAACGCGGTCTCCTGCCCGTCGGCGAGCCTGTGCCTGGGGGCCGACGCGAGCGGCGATCTCGTCACCTCGACCAATCCCACCGGCGGGGCCGGCGTCTGGGTGACGAGCGACATCGACGGGGCCGGCGCCGCCGGCGGCTTCAATTCGCTGTCCGGGATGTCGTGCCCCTCGAGCTCGTTCTGCGCCGCCGTCGACGAGAACGGCGACGTGCTGTGGACCACCGACCCGACGCACCCGGCGAGCCGCTGGTCATCGGTGACCGCTCTGGACTCGAACCCGTTCACGGCGATCTCATGCCCGTCCGCGTCGCTATGCGTCGCCGTCGACGATGCCGGCAACGCCTACACCTCCACCAACCCG
>DATCFW010000459.1:0-6153 GCA_036509295.1 Solirubrobacteraceae bacterium
ACCGCGAACGCCGATCGCCGGTCTACTGCCTGCGTCCGCGTGGCCAGGCCACCCAACGAACAACACCGCGGCGGCGGCAGGTCAGCACGCACACTCGGAGATGGTTAGGGGCCCGCGTTTTCCCTAACTCCATTCAGCACAGCGATCCGCCGCCGCGTAAGGGCGATCCGCCGGGAAACTCTCCGGCAAAAGTGACCGGGCGGCCGGGCTCTTCGCTCTCCCAGGCCGCGGCGCCGGTGTTCAGCCTGGCTCGCCGGCCGAGCGTTGCCGGCCTCAAGACGAACGACCGTCAGGGCCCCAAGCGCCTGCGCGTGCACTTGATTCTCGATAACACCCCCACCGCGCCGGCACGCTCGCACCCTGCGGGTCCGGCACACAGGTCACGCACGTCGGGGCGGTACGTTGGCGGTAGCCTCGCGATGATGTCGGAGCCTGCTGCCCGCCGGCTGGGGCGACTGTTCGCTCGTAGGCGCAGGTTCCCAGCCGAGCGCGACTGGGGACGTTCGGCCCTGCTCGAGCTCGCACCATGTCGCGTGACCCCAGCTGCTCAGCGACGGCGCCGGTTTGCCGTTCTCGCCGGCCGGGCTCGATGCCCCGGCCGGTCGGCTTGATCCGCAGAAGCCCGCCGTCGCCGTACTGATTTCGCAGCTCGCTCCACACAAGGCTCGCAGGGGTGCCACTCCCAGTTAGTCACTGGCGCCGTGCGTCAGGATGGCCGGCGGCGCACGTGGACGTGTTTCGCGGTGAGCACCGGGTGACCGCTGCGGGCCACGCGGGATGGGGTCCGCGCTCCGGCTGGCGTCTGGAACCAGACCGCGAGCCTCATCCCGAGGACACCGTCATGGGGGTACTGGTCACCGAACAGCCATGGGCGGGGGAAAGCGTGCCGACCGGCGCCTGCTCGCGCCTGATCTCTACGTTGGAGCCGAGGAATTGGTGCTCACGATGTTCATCACCCCACGGGAGGGAGTTCAGACGCGGTCTCCGAACCCCGAGACATCCCGCGCGCATCGCGCTGCCCACCCCGATCGGGCAGCTCCAGCTCATCGACGGCGCGCTCTACGACCGAGCCTCAGGTGACACGCTCTTCGCCGGTGAGATCGAAATCGACGACGTCTGACCCCTGGTATTGGTGTCAATCAGGCTGAGAGTTGTCTGAGAGCGACGCGCCCGGTGGCGCCTGAGGTCAGCGCTCCTTTTGGGTGGCGCTGCGTCCGCTGACGCGGTGCACAAAGAGGCCTTCTCGAAGTTCACCGGTGAGGCCGAGCTGCTGTACCGCGTCCTTGACTCCAGGAAACTCCGGGTGCGTGAAGTCATCGAGGACCACCACGGCGCCCTCGGGTAGGACTGGGCGCCACGCTTCGAGCTCGCGAATCGTATCGGCGCAGTTGTGCGCGCTGTCGACGTACAGCAGCTCGACCGGCCGGTCGAGCTGCGGTCCCGTGTCGCCGCGGGCGAGAACCAGGGTCAGACGATCGCGCACCGAGGGATCAACCAGATCGAGGTAGACATGCGGCTCGCGGCGCTCGAACGGGTCGTAGCTGACGACCTCGCGCCGCGGATCTGCAATCAGCAGGGAGATAGCCGTCCATCCGGTGGCCGTTCCCAGCTCCGCAACGTAGTGGCGGTCCTTGGCCAGACTCAAAAGGACTGCCAGCTTCGGCGGTCGGGTAGCGGACACCGGGCCAAACCTGTCGTCCATCTTCGTCGCGAGTCGTCGGGCTCGCCACTGGAAGAGTGCCACTCTGGGCGGCAAGACGCGGAGCTGCACAGCGAAACGAAGTTCCCGCCGCAGCATTCGGGCCCGTCCCGCGAGACCCGATAGCACTCCCCGCATTAGACCGATCGTAGAGCAGCGCCGCCCGAGGATGCTCCGCGGCAACGACGGTACGCGAAATGACGTATTGAATGTCGTGTCCGCGCGTAGTTCAATCATGAGGCACGGAAACCGACCGGAGGGCCGGAGGGTGGGCCCGATCAACCGAGGGCCGGAAGCGGCAGGGCGCTGACTGAGGGCGGCGGCGGCAGCACTGGTGGTGGCTGCTCTGGGCGTTGCATCTCGTCGATGTGAAATCGGACGCCGGTGGATACGTTTTCCTGCGCTATTGGGCTGCGGGGGTCATCGCCCCGGCGACGACGACGCTCAACGTCACCGCGAAGAAAGCGTGCACCGAGCGCTCCTGTCCGACGGGACGCAACCTGACCTCAGGGACGTCGTTCATGATTTCCGGTAACGGCGCCTCGCCCGGCGCATGTCGGCCGTCACACGGGACGCTTCGTGCGACGGGTAGACTCGGATTGTCAGGTTTCTACGGAAAGGGTCGGTTATGACCCACATCGGCTGCCCATGCTGCCAATTGCGCCTTACTCGCGCAGCCGCGGCGTCTCTCCCGGCTTGTCCCCAATGCGGCAGGCCACCACAAAGGATCGCCAGCGTCGAGCACCACGCGGGGGCCGGCATCATGTCGGCTCGATCGACGACGGCTTCGGGGCAGTGATGGCCGCCGCGAAGAAGGTCAGCGTTTCAAGTGGGCCGACGACACATCAGCTCACGCCGGCCGAGCGACGCGAGGCCAATATCAGGAAGATCGCGGGTCAGCAATCTGAACTGAAGCGCGAGGCGGCCGAGCGACGCGAGGACAAGCAGCGACGCCAGTCAGCGGCACCACCCGCAGACACGCCTTAGATCTCGAGGCGGCGGGCCGGGCACCGCGGCGGCTTGGTGTCATGATCTCGGGCGCCGCCGGCCCGTGCCTGGTTCGCTATGAGTCCGAATCCGCTCCCCGCGCGTCGCCTGCGACGCGCCGAACTCTTCAGGCGCAGACGCGCACGGCTGAGCCGGATCCGGCTTAGGCTGGCGGATGGTGCTCGGACGACGGTGCATGTCGCGAGTTACGACCGGCGGGCCGTGAGCGCGCGGGTGGTGGTGCTGGCGGAGCCGACACCTCTGGTGCGCTGGTGCAGGACAAACGGCGTTCGCGACGCTGTCGTCGGCGGCTTTTTCGTGCGGTCGCAGGGCCTGCCGCTGGGTCATGTGTGGGTGGGCGGCGCGATCCGGCCCTCGGTCGCGTTTGACGCGCCGTGGGGTGATGTGCGGGCGTGCGTCCATGTCGGACCGGGCGGGGTGCGAATCGCGCGGCGTGACGAGCTTCCCGGAGATCTGGCCGGCGATCTTCTGCAGGCGGGCCCGCTGCTGGTTGCCGGCGGTCTTCCTGTCTTCGTTGACGGCGAGGACGGGGAGGGGTTCTCGGCGGGCGCGCATCAGTTTGATTCCGATATCACCGCTGGGCGCTATCCGCGGGCGGCGCTGGCCGTCACCGGGGACCGGATGCTGGCAGTGGCATGCGACGGTCGCTCGCGGCAGGATGCCGGCATGACACTCGGCGAGTTGGCCGGAGCGCTGGTCACGCTGGGAGCCACGGACGCGCTCAATCTCGACGGTGGGGGCTCGACGGCGCTGGTGCACGCGGGACGGTTGCGCAACCGACCCCGTGAGCAGCACGGCGCCGACCTGCTCGAGGGTCGACCGATCGTCACCGCGATCGTGTTCGATCTGCGCTGAGCCTGAATTCACGAGACGACCGCAGGCTCGGTGAATTCAGGCCCGGTGCGTGGGGCCGGCTGCCGGGCGCTCACCAGATGGTCATACTCGCTCTCGGTCTCCGATGCCTCGCGTTCTCTCCGCCATCCTGTTCTCACCGCGCGGAGGGTCCGCACATGCGGCCCGCGCGCTCGCCCGCGGCGTGCGGGACCAGGGCTGGGCGGTGACGCTGGTGGCCGGCTCACGAGCCGATCAGGGCGTCCACGGCGACGCGCGAGCGTTCTACGGGGACGTTCGCCCGGTCGCGTTTGACGCGGCGCTGGTCAGCGACGCGCCGCTTCGGTTCGAGGGTCGTCCCGGTAGCGCTCCGCTGCATCCTTCCTTTGAGGACCGAGTCGGCGCGCCCGACCGGGTCTTCGCGACGCTCAACGATCGCGAGTACGAGCTGCAGGTCGCTGCCTGGTCGCGCGAGCTCGCGCGCGCCGGAGCGGGTGAGGCTGACGTGCTGCACCTGCACCACCTCACTCCGATCAACGAGGCCGCGGCCCGAGTCGCGCCCGACGTACCGATCGTCGGTCAGCTTCACGGCACCGAGCTATTGATGCTCGAGCGGATCGACGGACCCGATCCACCCAACTGGCCCTACGCCGCGCGCTGGTCCGCGCGGATGCGCCGGTGGGCTCAACAATGCGCGCGTCTCGTCGTCGCACCGGCCGCCGTTGAGCGGGCAGCGTCGCTGCTGGGCGTGCCGCGGGAGCGGCTGTCCGCGGTGTCGAATGGTGTCGATGTCGACCTGTTCACGTCCGCCAATGTTGACCGCGAGGCCTTCTGGCGCCGCGTCCTGATCGAGCGACCGCGAGGCTGGCTGCCGGGCCAGGCGCCGGGGAGCGCGCGGTACCGCGAGGCCGACGTGGCCGCGCTGGCGGCGGGAGTGGTGTTGCTCTACGTCGGGCGTTTCACCGCCGTGAAACGACTCGATCGGCTCATCAGCGCGTTCGGGCAGGCCCGGGAGCGGCTCGAGGCCCCGGCGGGCCTGGTGCTCGTCGGCGGCCATCCTGGCGAATGGGAAGGCGAGCACCCGGCCCAGATCGCCGCTCGCCTGGAAGTCCCCGGAGTGTTTCTGGCCGGCTGGCACACCCAGGAGGAGTTGCCCGAGTTCTTCTCGGCCGCCGAGGCCGTCGTGCTGACATCCGAACGCGAGCAGTTCGGCCAGGTGATCGTCGAGGGGATGGCCTGCGGATTGCCGGCCGTCGCCACTCGCTCGCTGGGACCGACGGCGATCATCACCGATGGGGAAACGGGTTGGCTGGTCGATCCCGACAGCCAGCCGGCATTAGTCACGGCGTTGACCGATGTTGTGCGCGACCGGGCCGAGCGCGAACGGCGAGGGGAACTGGCTCGCGTCGTGGTGCGCGAGCGCTACTCGTGGGCAGGAGCCTGCGAGCAGCTCGCGACGCTGTTTGCCGACGTCGTCACAGCCTCCGGCAACCCTCCGCGATCCACACCGGTCAAGCCCAATGCGCGATCCGAGCGCTCACGGCCCCCGGCAGCTGAGGCGGCCTGGACCACGGTTGGTCAGACGATTCGACCGGCTGGACGAGCGCCGTCACCTGGACCAGCCCGGCCGCGTCGCGGAGTGCAGGGCGCGGCAGTGCGTCCGGAATTAGGCGGCGCTGCTAGCGTCGTGAGCAGGGAGTATCGGCCTGACGCAGGCGCTCGCGAGTGACAGTGCCACTCTGATCCTCTGGAACCGCTAGCGGAGACCGCTGTGTGCTCGAGCCCAATCCGTTGACCGTTGACTGCACCGAGGTTGACGAAGCTCCTCTCCGGCTCTCGTCGTTTCGCCGGCGGGTTGGCCTGAGCGTCGTTGGCGCCCTGGTGGTCAGCGGCGTGCTCGGATTCGTGCTCGCCGGACGGAGCGGGCAGTTCAGCGCCGCGCTTCAGAGTGCGCCACTCTTCCTGCTGGCGGTCGCGGTGCTGCTGCAGATCGTCGCGCTGCTGTCACGCAGCGAGGCGTGGAACGTGTGCATCCGCGCCGCCGGGGGGACGGTTGGCCGCCGCGTCCTGTTCCGCGCTGCGGCCGTCGGCTACGTCGCGAGCGTGTTGAACGGATCGTTCGGGATGGCCGCGCGGATCGCTTCGCTGCGCCGAGCCGCCCCGGACACCACGCCCCGGGTGCCGGCGCTGATGGCAGCTGAGGTGCCGATTATCACCGTCGAAATAGCGTTGGTGGCGATCTTCTCGTTCACGCTGGTCGTGCCGCTCGGCGTCCCTTGGTGGGTGCCGCTGATCATTGTGGGGACCGCGGCCGGTGTCGTCGCGGCGTTGGTCCGGGTCTCGGGGCGCCATCGCACGGGACTGTGGGCCGGGCTGGCGATCTTGCGCATCCCGAGTCGGGGCCGTCTGGTCACGTTCACGCTGCTGGCGGTGTGCGCCCAGGTCGCGCGCAACTGGTTGATGCTGCACGCCATCGGCGTGAACATCTCCGTGTTTGATTCGATGGCCCTCCTGATCGTGATGTTCACCGTGGGCCAGCTTCCGATTGGGCCAAGCACCGGGCCTGCCGCAGCGGTTCTGATCCTTGGCGCCAGCGGCGTCGCCGCGACCGCTGC
>DATCFW010000460.1:0-5499 GCA_036509295.1 Solirubrobacteraceae bacterium
AGAGTGCTGATAGCGGCAGCGAGCGCGACGATCGAGCGTGCCGGCCACGCCAAGATAAGGCTCAGGCTCACCCCGCGCGGCCGCTCCCTGCTCCGGCCCGCTCACCACGAGCGGCTGACTGTGGAGGCCAGCTTCACGCCAACCGGACAGGCCAAGACGAGCGCGACCAAAGTCATCCACCTGCGACGCTGACGATCGCGGTAGGGCGAGCCGGGATCGAGGGCTGCACCGAGCCGCCAATCCGGCGCGTCAGAGGATCACGATCAACGGGTGGAGTGCAGCGCGGGCGCGTAGGAGATCCCCACGATCAGCCCCTCGCTCGAAAGCATGCGCGCGACCGTCTGACCCCAGGGCTCCTCGCGGGCGGGGTGCACCAGCTCGTAGCCGGCAGCCCGCAGCTCCTCGCCGGCCGCCGCCACGGCGGGTGCGTCGGTGACCTCGAACTCGATGCTGGCCTGCGGGACCGGCCGGTCGACCGGCCACTCGCTGGTTCCGAAGCATGCCTGCGCCGCTTGCGCCAGCGGCCACACGCCGAAGTGCTTGCAGCCCCCGATGTTCTCACTGTGGATGTAGTCGTCCTGCCCTTCGAGCGGTAGGCCGATAGCGTCTGCGTAGAGTCGGCGGCTCGTCGATGGATCGGCCGTGATCACGGCGACGCTGGCGATGAATTCGATCTGCATGGCCGTCAAATAAAGCAAGCCACTTGGAAACCGTCTTGAACGAAACGGACGTTCACGGCTACCGGGAGCTCCCGGTGCCGCCTCATCTGCGCGACGCGCTCGCCTGCATGTGGGCGAGGCGGGGCTCGGGCCCCGTGCGGGTGCTCCCGGACGGGTGTGTGGACATCGTCTGGCGCCGGGGCGAGGGCGCCGTCGTGGCCGGGCCTGACACCGGACCGTGGCATTCCCGGACCGAGCCCGGGGAGCTGCTCATCGGCGTGCGGTTTCGCCCAGGCGCGGGCGGACCGGCGCTCGGAGTCCCGCTGTCAGAGCTTCGGGACCGCCGGGTCGCGGTCTCCGAGTTGGGCCTCGACCCGCGCGAGGAGCTGCACGGCGAGGCCGACCCGCGCGCGATGCTCCGCCTGCTGGAGGCAGCGGCGGCGCGGCTCGTGGTCACCGGCCCGCCCGACGGCGCGGTTCAGGCGGCGGTCAGGCGCCTGCTCGACCCGACTCAGCGCGTCGAGGCGCTGGCCGCGGAGCTCGGATTCAGCGAGCGCCAGCTGCGACGCCGCTTCCTGACATCAGTCGGCTACGGCCCGAAGACCCTCCAGCGCGTCCTTCGACTGCGCCGGTTCCTCGCCGCCGAGCGTCACGACCTCGCCCGAGCCGCCTGCGATGCGGGCTACGCCGATCAGGCCCACCTCGCGCGCGAGTGCCTACGGCTGACGGGCCTCACCCCGAGCCGGCTGCCCGGAGCCGACCGTCGCCCGGCGGTGGGGTCAAACGCCCTCGCCCGGCACCATGCTTGACAGCCCCCGTCAGGGAGTGTGTAGTAATGGAATGGCGTGTGGCGGAGCGCGAGGCCGTCGAGGATCGGCGGTGGCGTTTGTGGCGGCGGTGTGCTGCCTCGGATTGCTGTCACTCTCGGGTTTCTGGTCGCAGGCACGAGCGGCGCGTCCGCGCGCCCCGCAGCTGTCCGCGCCGCGCTGTCAAACTGACGGCAGCGGCGAGACGTCTGTGATCAGCTTCTACGGCAGTGGGAAGCTGCTGTCTGAGACGGACCTGCCGCTGTGCGTGACGGGACGTCTCACCGTGACCTTCGCCGGCGATCCGGCCGCTGGGTGCGCCGTCCACGGCCTGTGCGGATACGCGGGGACCGAGACATGGCAGCCCGAGGGCGCCGGTGACGTGGCCATCTCCACCTTCGAGCAGCGCGGCCGGCGCCACACCGCCGTGGCCATGATCGTCGGGGGCCCCGCGAACCCCTTGCTGTCGGCGGTTCAGCGCTCGCAGTCGGCAGGGACGACGACTGCGTGCAGCGACACCGGTCAGAACGGGGGCGAGTTCTTCTCCCTGCCCGTCAGCGGCGCCCGGGTGACGATCGGCCTTGGCCGCGCCGACAACCCGCTGCTCGGTACCCGTTGCGCGGGCCCTCTCGAGGCCGACGTCGCAGCGGCGCTTCCATCGCGCACGCTCCGTTTGAGCCACGTACTACACGGGCGCGCCACGATCGACTTGGCCGGCAGCGGGCGGTTCGCCGCTCACGGTCTGGCTGGCAGCGTTCGCTCCACGATCGCGATCGTCCTGGGACGACCTGACCGGTCTTCGGGGTCCGGTGCAGACGCGCCACCGGCTGGCGTCACGCCACGCCGGCTGGTCGAGGTCCATTACCGAGTGATGCACGTCGGCGGCACCGCGACCGTCTTGGTGCGGTCATCGGCACTCGCCGCCGTCTGCGGTCCGTTTGACGCCTGCGGGCTGGAGGGTGCGATTGCCGTCGCGCCGGGGAGCGCGGCCGGCGGGTCTGTCTTCCTTACCGCCACCGCTCCCCTGCGCCGACCCAAGCGCGATCTGCTCACAGCGCTCGGGGTGGCGCGCCGCGGAAACCCGTCGGGCATCGGCGTGGACGGTGCCGGTGAGGCATCATTGCGCGGCGAGGTCACCGCCGACCTGACGCAACAGGATGTCTGCCGTGACCAGGTGGGGCTGCGGCAGGCCGCGATTGAGCTGCGTCAGCGGGCGGATCGATTGGAGATCTCGGTCTCGCCGGCCGAGTCGCAGGCCGACGACCCGCTGCGCACCCGTTGCCCCGGGCCCGAGCTCGGCTCCCACCAGCTCACCAGCGCTTCGGTGCCGCTGAGCGGGCTCAGACATTCCTCGTTTTCCGTCGCCTTGCGCGGGGACTCGTTCAGCGACGGGCCCTATCGGGTGACGACGCGGTCGACGTTGATCATCACCCTCCGTCGGGCCAGGGTCACGACACAGATCGTGCCCTTCCCGGCGCGGACGGGCTGACGGTGCGGCGGGGGCGTTTACCTATGGGCCTGCCGCTCCGAGTCTGCGAGTTCGGGTTTCCGGGACCGCTTCGCGACCGGCTGGTCGCCGCCGTGCTGCGGGGGACCAAGACGGCGACCTCATCGCTGCTTGCCGATTGGCAGCGCGACGACGAGCCGTTGCCACTCGTGGGCGAGCGCGAGACGGTGATCGATTCTCACGGCGCCCCGGTGGCGACGATCGAAATCATCGCCGTGGAGGTCCTCTCACTGGGAGCGGTCGACGATCGGGTCGCCCAAGCCGAGGGCGAGTCCTACCGTACCGCCGCCGGCTGGCGAGCCGAACACGAGCGGTTCTGGGCCGAGCAGGTCTTTCCCGACTGGGGCGATGACGCGCCAGTGCTCGACGACGACACACAGGTCGTCGTGCAGTGGTTCCGCCTGCGGTCCCGGTGAGCTCCCCGAGACGTCACCCGGCCAGCTCCCCGAGCCGTGCCCGAGCGCTCGACGACTCCGTCACCGGTACCAACCGGCCCGCCTTGCCCAACCCGTGCGGCGGCATGTTCCCGTAGACAGCCTCGTACTGCCCCGCCTTCACCAGATACGTCTCGTGCCAGATACCGGTGCGAGCGCCTCGTCCGACTCGGCGCCAGTACGTGCGCCACACGTCGACGTGAGGATCGTTCTCGTCCCTGGCGAATGCCTCCAACTCTTCGAAGGACCTCCAGTACTGGACGATCGTCGGGATGCCCATTTCGTAGGCCAGGAGTCCCTTCTCCGGATGAGCAACCAGATGGTCCAACATGTGCTTCATCCCGCGTCGGCCGCCCAGGTCCACGAGACTGCGCGCGAACTGGAGCTTGTTGTTGAACCGGGCACCGATCAGAAAGACCACGAAGTCGCCCTCGAGCTCGACCGTCATGCGCCTACCTGCGACCTCGCCCACGTCTGTCACCCCCGGTGCTCGAATGCCGGATGGCATCGTATCGCGGCCCGGAGCGTCTCTGGCTCCTCTCCGGGAGGATCGAGGCGCGGCTACTCTTCGATCGCGAGCGCCTCGATGTCGGCAAGGAACGCGACGAGTTCGGGCATCGCCGCCGGGTCTTGGAACAGGAACATGTGCCCACCGTTGTACCCGCGCAATTCGGCTCCGCGAATCCGTGATGCGATCGCCCCGCTGTTCTGGGCGGGAGCGATCCCGTCATACCGCCCGCAGGTCACCAGGGTCGGGCAGGTGATGGCGCCCAGCCGGTCCCAGACATCATGGCCGGCACGGGCCGCCAGCTGAGCCTCGCGGGCGGCACCGGCTGGGTCCCGTTGGCCTTGCCGTGCGGTCAGGCGTTCGGCCAGCGCACGGTCGCCAGGATGACCGTCGAGCCAGCGATCATCCCAACGGGTGTCAGCGATCCTGCGCCCAGCCGCGGCTCGCTCCTCCATCGGGAGTTCGAGCAGCTGCTGCAGCGGATACGAGGATCCTCCCCCGCCGCCGGCCGAGGTGCAGACGAGCGCCAGCCGCTCCACGCAATCAGGATGGGTGACGGCGAGCTCCTGCGCCACCATTCCCCCGAAGCTCACTCCCACCACCCGACAGGTGGTCCAACCGACAAGCTCGATCAGACCGGCGGCGTCGGCGGCAACATCACCCATGCCGTAGGACCGAGTCACCGGACCGCTACGGCCAAAGCCACGGTAATCCCAGGCCAGCAGGTCGAATCTGCCAGCAAGAGCATCGAGAATGACTCGGGCGTCAGCCAGCGTCGCCCCTGACCCGTTGCAGAACAGCAACGGGGCGCCGCTCCCCGCTCGCTCCCAGTACAGCTCAACACCGTTCACATCGCTCACCGGCATCTCGCTCGCCAATCTACGGACGGCGGCTCAGCACCGCAACGGGCGAGCAGGGCAAATGTGACGGACTGGTGGGTTGAGGTGATGGGCGGCCCGGCCGCCTATACCGAACGGCGCGGAGGCTACGAGCACATGCTCGCCCGCCATCATGCTCTGGCGATCACCGCGACGCAGCGCTTGGCGTTCGTGACCCTGCTGAGCCGCGCCGCCGATGACGCCGGCCTCCCCGCCGATCCCGAGTTCCGCGCCGCGATCATGGGCTACGCCGAGTGGGGGACGCGCTTGGCGGTCCACAACTCTCAGCCCGGCGCGCCGTCGGTCGCGCATGCCCCGGTGCCGCGATGGGGGTGGGGGGTCGCGCCGCCCTACGTGCCCACTGACGACGGCGATTCGTGAGTGCCGTGCCGCGTTGGACCCGCGGGTCGGCGCGGAGCATCCAATCCGAAGACAGCGGCGCCCGTCGAGTGGGCTGCCAGCGTTTGATGTTGCCGGTGCCGGCGACACATCACCATCGCACCGGCGCATTCGCCGCTGGAGGCTGCTGGCCGTCAAGGCCCTCCTGGCGTAGCCGGCAACGCGCCCAGAGGGTGATGCCGCCGGCTTCGCCGGCTCGCTCGCGGCGGGCGCCCTCGAAGTAGATCAGCGCGATCCCGATCAGCGCGCCGGGGATCGCCTCCAGCGCGGTGGTGATGTGGGTCGCGTGGCGCCCGGGGATCACGAAC
>DATCFW010000461.1:0-4014 GCA_036509295.1 Solirubrobacteraceae bacterium
CTCCTCAAGGGTGCCGTTCTGCTTGGTGGCGACCCGCGTGCCGCGCGGCAGCGTCGGGTGGAACGTGGCCATGCCCCAGTTGTAGCCCCGGCCGGGCGCCTCGTAGGCCCGAGCGAGCGCCGAGCCGAGCATCACTGCGTCCGCGCCGCAGGCGATCGCCTTGGCGATGTCACCGCCGTTGCGCATTCCGCCGTCGGCGATCACCTTGACGTAATCGCCGGTCTCGAGCATGTGCTGCGAGCGGGCGGCGGCGACGTCGGCGATGGCCGTGGCCTGGGGCACACCGATCCCGAGCACGCCGCGCGTGGTGCAGATCGCGCCCGGGCCGACCCCGACGAGCACGCCGGCGGCGCCGGTGCGCATCAGGTGCAGGCCGGTGTGATACGAGGCGCAGCCTCCGACGACGACGGGCGTCGGCGCCAGCTCGCGGATGAACTCCTTGAGGTTGAGCGGCGGCCGGCTCTCGTCGCGCGAGACGTGCTCGGCGGAGACGACCGTGCCCTGGATGACGAGGATGTCGAGTCCGGCCTCGAGTGCAGTCTCGTAGTGCGCCCGCACCCTCTGAGGCGTCAACGACGCCGCGGCGACAACCCCGTGGGCCTTGATCTCCTCGATCCGGCGGGCGATCAGCTCTGGCTTGACCGGCTCGCGGTAGATGTCTTGCATCTCGCGCGTGGCGATGTCCCGGGAGAAGGTGGCGATCCGCTCGAGCTGGGCATCGGCGTCCTCGTAGCGGCAGTAGATCCCCTCGAGGTTGAGCACGGCGAGCCCACCGAGCTTGCCGATCAGTCCGGCGGTGTCGGGCGAGACGACGCCGTCCAGCGCCGCCGCCAGCAGCGGCAGCTCGAAGCGATATGGCCCCAGCGTCCAGCTGATGTCGACGTCATCGGGGTCCCGCGTCCGGCGTGAAGGGACGATCGCGATGTCGTCGAATCCATAAGCGCGGCGAGCCTTCTTCCCGCGGCCGATCTCTACTTCCATATTGGCATCCTAGACCTCGCGGCGGACGATTCGAGCGGGGTGCTTCGAGCACCCGTTCGGGGGATCGATCGTAGCAGCGCGCCGGGCCCATTCGACCGGCTTCTGGCGGGTGAAACGGCCGCACAATGCGGCCCCGCCGACCGCGACCGCTACGACCGAACGGCCGCGCTAACCGATCTCGGCGCCGACCTGGAGCCGCTCGGAATCGACCTCCGCCAGCAGCCGGTCGACCCGTGCCGGATCGAGGATCCCGGCGCCGAAGTGCTGGGTGGACTCCGCGCCGCAGGCCACGCCGAAGCGCAGGCAATCCTCCGGATCGCGGTCCGCGTAGCGCGCAGCGACGTACCCGGCGAGAAACGCATCGCCGGAGCCGACCGCCGACCGGGCCTCCTGCTCATCGATCCGGGCGCGATACAGCACCGGCGAGCCGCCCTCGAAGATTCGCGCGTAGCAGCCGTCCGAGACGGTCATGATCGCCTCGCGGGCGCCCTGCCGGGTCATCTCCACCACCGCCTGGGCGCGGTCATGGGCGTCGTTGAACTCGTGGCCGACGAGCTCCTCGGCCTCGAGCTCGTTGGGCGAGACGAGATCCGGCTCGGCGCGCATCGACAGCCGCAGCGGCTCCCCGTCCGTGTCGATCATCGTGGTGACGCCCAGGCGCCGCACCTCGCGGATGAGCGAGAAGTAGACATCGGGCTCGACTCCGCGGGGCAGGCTGCCCGCGAACACGCAGATGCTCGCGCCCTGCGCCAGGTAGAGCAGCTTCTCGCGAAACTGCTCGAGCTCGGAGACCGATACGGCCGGGCCGCGCTCGTTGATCTCGGTCTGCAGGCCGGTGGTCGGGTCGAGCACCGCGGTATTGGTGCGCGACTCGTCGGCAATGCGGACGAAATCGTTGAGGATCGACTCGTCGTTGAGCGCCTCGATGATCCGGCTGCCGGTGGGGCCGCCCGCCAGCCCGGTGGCGATCACCGGCTGACCGAGGCGCTTGATCGCGCGGGCGATGTTGACCCCCTTGCCTCCCGGCATGGTCGTCTGGTCCACGGTGCGATGCCGGCGCCCGGGCGTGAAGCTGGGCACCTCCAGGGTCTTGTCCATCGCGGCGTTGAGCGTGACGGTGATGATCATGCTGCCTCCAGTTCCCGTCCGCGTCGATCGACGCGCCGCCGGCGGCGGATCCTCCTCAGGCGCAGTCCGGCCAGCCCCGCCCCGGCGGCGGTCGCGATCACCAGCAGCGCCAGCGGCCGGGTGACGAATCGCGTCGCGATCGACAGGCCGCTCACCGCCGGGAGCTTGTGCTCCAGCACGATCGGGATGCGCGACAGGACCCGGCGGCCGTCGAGCACCGTCGCGGTGCCGACCACCGCCTCGGACGGCAGCGGACCGGTGAGCTGTCGCCGCACCGCAACATCGACGCGCACGCGGCTGTCCCGGGCGAGCACGCTCGTGAACCCCGCCGCCGCCACCACCGGCACGCGGACGCCCGGGCGGTCCTTGACGGTCGGACGCGCGAGCACCGCGCCCCGGCGGACCGGCGTCCACCGCCGGAACGCGCCGAAGCCGTAATCGAGCAGGGCGAGCGTGTTGGCGTCACGAGACCGCTTGGAGCTGGTTCCCAGGACCGCGCTGATCAGCGGCATTCCGCCTCGGTGCCCCGCGGCCACCAGGACGTAACCCGCACCGTTGGTATGCCCGGTCTTGACGCCGTCGATCCACGGAAACGCGAGCAGGTCGTTGAGGTTGGTGACGGAGATGGAGCGATCGCTGGAGTGCAGCACAGCGCTGTGGCGATCGACGACGCGTGCGAAATACGCGGAGTGAGTGAGATCGTATTCGGCCAGCTTCACCAGGTCCGACGCGCTCGAGTAATTGCCGGGGGTGTCGAGCCCGATCGGCGTTGAGTAGTGGGTGTGGCGCAGGCCGAGCGCCCTGGCCTCGGCGTTCATCATTCCCACGAACCGCCCCACCGAGCCATGGCCGATGTTGTAGGCGAGATCCTCGGCGGCATCGTCGGCGCTCGGCAACATCAGCGCCAGCAACAGGTCGTGGACGCTCATCCGCTCTCCCGGGACCAGCCCGATCTGGGAGTCCGCCGGGGCCGGGAACCAGTCGTTCTGGGTGAACATCGCGCTGAGGCGATGGACGTGCTGCAGCGTCACCAGCGCGGTCATCAGCTTGGTCGCGCTCGCGATCGGCACCTGGCGGTCGGCGTTGATGGCGTCGAGCATCTGTCCGGTCTGGGGGGCGTAGAGCGCCGCGGCGGTCACCGACAGCACCGGCGGGGCTTGCGCCACCGCGCCCGCCGGGGCCATCATGGCGACGCCCAGTGCGCACGCCGCTGCCGCGACCGCTCGCGCAGCGATGCGGCGACTCAACGCCTGCGCCTCAGCGTGAGACGCTGTCCGGTCTGCAGATTGTTGGGAGCGTTGGCGATCGAGGGGTTGAGCGCGCCCAGCTGCACCACCGAGACGCCGGTCTTACCGGAGATCGCGCTCAGGGTGTCGCCCGACTTGACGACGTAGAACCTCGGCCGGGGGCGCGCCTTCTTGTGCGCCGGTTGGCGGTGGGTGGTGACGATCACCGAGCTCGTGTTGGTGCCTGCCGCAGTGCGGGGAACGACGGTGGCGTGCACGATCAGATAGACCCCGACGGCCACCGCCGCGAGCGCGATCGGCGCCAGGAAGCGCGCGAGTTTTCCCACCATCCCACGGCGATCATACTGGTGGCCCAGACGCCACTTCACCGGTGCACCGAGACCACCGCAGCGCCCCGGGCCACGGCGGGAGACCCGCGATGAGCCGGCCGGGGGGCGCCGCGGCCCCCGTGCTCACGCCTATCGGTCGCGGAGGGTCATGCGTACAAGCCCCAGATGAGCTCGCGCAGGCGGGCCGCCGCCGCGCGCGCGGATTCGGCTGGGTCGCCGCGTCGGGACCCGTCGGGCGGGCTCGCGGCGACGCCGTCTGAGTCGGTCTGAAAGGCGTAGACGATCGCGCGCGACGCGGACACCAGGCCAGCGGCGGCGCCGGGCGCGAA
>DATCFW010000462.1:0-8112 GCA_036509295.1 Solirubrobacteraceae bacterium
GCCAGCTGCTGAGCCGCCTCGGCGTCCGCGGGCGGCTGTTCGCGCTCGCCATCGGCCTCACCCTGCTGGGCGCGATCTGCGTGTTCGTCGCCACCAGCGGCCTGATGTCCCAGAAGAGCAAGGTCGGCTCGGTTGACACCAGCTTCCAAGACTTCCGCACCGAGCGCAGTGCCTACGAGGGCTGGCTCACCGCCGATGACCAGATGAACATGTTCGCCGCACTGGAGATCCTCCAGGACCCCAGCCAGCGGCAGCTGGCGAACGTGACCTGGGCCCAGGTGGTGGCCGGTCACGCCCAGGCAATGAGCTCGCTGCACTCACTGGTCGCCCGCGCCTCGGACCCGGCGATCCGGCGCCAAGCCCAGCAGACCGCGACCGACCTCAACAGCTATTACACCTTCACATTGAGGATGCACGCCGCCGACCTGGCCGGCAAGCCGCGGGTGGCGGTGGCACTGGTAACCGTCAACAACGCGCCCTCCTCGAACAAGACCCAGGCCGACTTCGACAGCATGGGCAAGACGATCACCGCCGAGGCCGCCTCGATCACCGCCTCCGCCAACTCGGCGGCGAGCAGCTCGATCCAGCTGGTGATCATCGTCGCCGCCGTCGTGATCGTGCTCGCGCTGCTGATCACGCTGTGGCTGGCCCGCTCGATCATCGGCCCGCTCACCAAGATCACCCGCGCCGCCGAGAAGATCGCCGAAGGCGACCTCGACGTCGAGGTGCAGGAGCAGGGCGACGACGAGATCGGCCGCCTGGCCGCCGCCTTCCAGAACTCGGTGCAATATCTCGACGAGATGGCCGGCGCGGCCGAACAGGTGGCTGACGGCAATCTCGCGGTCCAGGTCCACCCGCGGTCCGAGCGCGACGTGCTCGGCCAGGCGTTCTCCCGGATGCGCGACAAACTCGCCTCGACGATCGAGAACATCGCGCGCAACTCCGACAGCGTCGGCGCCGCCTCCTCCGAGATGGCGCAGTCCAGCCAGCAGGCCGGGATGGCGGTCGGCGAGATCGCCAACGCCGTCGGGTCCGTCGCTGAGGGCGCCGAGACCCAGGTCCGCTCGCTGGAGCAGGCCCGTGCCATCACCGCGCAGGTGGCGGCCGCCTCAGATGCCTCGGCCGCGGATGCCGTGCAGACGGCCGACGCCGCCCGGCAGACCCGCCAGGTCGCCGAGGAGGGCGCCGCCGCCGTGCGCCGCGCCTCGGAGGCGATGCGCGCGGTGCATGCGTCCAGCAGCGAGATCACCGAGCGGATGCACGAGCTCGGATCGATGAGCGAGCAGATCGGCGGGATCGTGGACACGATCACCGGGATCGCCGAGCAGACCAACCTGCTGGCGCTCAACGCCGCCATCGAGGCCGCCCGCGCCGGCGAGCAGGGCAGGGGCTTTGCCGTCGTCGCCGAGGAGGTCCGCAAGCTCGCCGAGGAGTCCCAGAGCGCCGCCGGCTCGATCGCCCAGCTGGTCGACCAGATTCAATCGGGCACGAGCAAGGCGATCGATGTCGTCAGCACGGGCGCCCGCCAGACCGAGGATGGCGTGCAGATCGTCGATCAGGCTCGCGAGGCCTTCGAGCGCATCGACTCGAGCGTCCAGGACATGGACGAGCGGGTGCAGCGGATCGCCTCGGCGGTCTCTGAGATCGTCGCCGCCGGCGCCGAAATGCAGCAGAGCATCGAGCAGGTCCTGAGCGTGGCCGAGCAGTCGTCGGCGTCGGCCGAGGAGGTCTCGGCCACCACCGAGCAGACGAGCGCGTCGGCGCAGCAGATCGCGGCGTCGGCGGGCGAGCTGGCCACCACCGCCGAGAGCCTCCAAGGCGTCGTCCGTCAATTCAAGCTGACCTGAGAAGAGATCCCGCCCAGACCATGAGCACATACACCCCCTCCCAGTCCCACTCCCAGCAGGCCTATCGGGCCAGCTCCGTCCTGACCGCCTCGCCCGGCCAACTCGTCGTGATGCTGTACGACGGGGCGCGCCGGTTTCTCAGCCAGGCGTCGGTGGCCATGGGCGAGCGGGAGATCATGGTGGCGCACAACAAGCTGACCCGAGCCGAGAACATCATTCGCCACCTGCACGGCACCCTCGACATGGATCAGGGGCAGATCGCCGAGCGGCTGCAATCGATCTACATCTTCTCGCAGGGCCATCTGCGTCAGGCCCGCCTCGATCAGGACCCGCGCAAGATCGACGAGGTCAACGAGCTCCTCGGCAAGCTGCGCGAATCCTGGGCGACGATCGCGGCCGAATGACCGATCGGTCCCCCGAACCGTACGAGGCGCTGGCGTCGCTGATCGAGCGCCAGCTCCAGCTCGTCGGCGAGCGACGCTTCGACGAGCTGCGCACGCTCGATCTCGTCCGGGACGCCCTGCTCGACGAGCTCCCCGCGACCCCGCCGGCGGCGGCGACCGACGCGCTGGAGCGGTGCTCCCGGCTCCACAAGCGGGTGGAGATCGAACTGCTGCGGGTGCGCGAGATGCTCCTGCTCGAGCTCAGCCAGGTCCAGCGGGCCCAGCGCGCCGCCCATGGCTACGCCCCGCGGCGCCGGGACGGCCTGCGGATCGTCGCCAGCGCCTAAACCGGAAATCTTGCCCTTTCGGGGGCTAAAGACTTTCGGCCGCGCGCCGACATATGTAGTGACCGCATGGAGCGGTCGAGAAGAGCCCAAGGAGGGCCAGTGCCACACGACCCACACCTATGTCCCTCCTTG
Organism: Solirubrobacteraceae bacterium; assembly: GCA_036509295.1. Taxonomy (GTDB): domain Bacteria; phylum Actinomycetota; class Thermoleophilia; order Solirubrobacterales; family Solirubrobacteraceae; genus Palsa-465. The sequence continues at coordinate 2,710 of DATCFW010000462.1, forward strand.
ATTCCACTCAGCTCGCCCTCGAGTCCGCCATGCGCGGCTCGGAGCTTCGTCAGACCCTCCTGACGAACAACCTCGCCAACACCGACACCCCCGGGTATCAGAGCGAGGACGTCAACTTCCAGAGCACCCTGCAGAACGCGATGGCGTCGGGCCAGTCCCCGTCGTCGGTCAACTATTCCCCGTACACCGTCTCCAGCGTCGTCAGCGCCGACGGCAACGGGGTCAACCAGGAGCAGACCTCGGCCAACCTGGCCTCCAACGGCCTGCTCTACGAGGACCTCACCGCCGTCGCCGTCCAGCGCGACCAGATCATGACCACCGCGATCGGACAGGGCGGATGAGCTTCTTCGACTCGCTCAGCATCGCCGCCAGCGGGCTGAGCGCTGAGCGGATGCGGATGGACGTCACGTCCGAGAACCTCGCCAACGCGCAGACGACCAGCGGCGCGGGCGGTCAGCCCTACCAGCGCCAGGAGGTCGTCCTTCAGGAGGTGGGCGGCAACTCCTTCGGTCAGACCCTGGCCGGCGCGATGGGCAACCAGGCCACGCCGGGCGGCGTCCAGGTCGCCGGGATCGTCAACGATCCCACCCCCGACCAGCTCGTCTACGACCCGGGGCACCCCGGGGCCAACAAGCAGGGCTACGTGAAGATGCCGAACGTCAACCCCGTGACCGAGATGACCGACCTGATCGACGAATCCGACTCCTACCAAGCCGATGTGACCGCCATGGACACGACCAAGACGATGTTCTCCAAGACGCTGGACCTCCTCAAATGATCCCGGCGATCTCAGGCGCGATCAACGCGCTGGGCGCCGGGGGCGTCGGCTCGGTCGGCTCGCTCGGCTCGGCGGGCACCGTCGGCGGCGCGGCCGGCGCCACGTCGGGTCAGGGCTTCGGCGGCGCGCTCACCAACGCGCTCAACTCGATGGAGACCACCCAGGCGACCGCCACCAGCGCGTCCCAGGGCCTGGCCACCGGAACGATCAGCGACCCGACGCAGGCGATCACCGCGGTCGAGAACGCGTCGCTGTCGATGGATCTGGCCGCGCAGGTCCGCGACAAGCTGGTCTCCGCCGAGAACACGATCTTCCAGACCCAGGTCTAACCGATGCCGAATTTCGCAGAGATGATCAAGAAGGTGTCGCCGAAGGGCTGGGCGATGATCGGCGCCGCCACCGCCGCGGCGGTCGTGTTCCTGATGGTCGTCATGCAGATGGCCGGCGCGCCGAGCTACTCGACCCTGATGGCCGGCATCGATCCGAGCCAGACGGGCAAGATCACCAGCACCCTGAGCGCCCAGGGGATCTCCTATCAGCTCCAGAACAACGGCACCGCGATCGGCGTCCAGTCCAGCCAGACCGCGCAGGCGCGCGTCGCCCTGGCCACCGCGGGCCTGCTCACCACCCAGCAGCCGGGCTTCTCCCTGATGGACAGCCAGCAGCTGGGCCAGAGCAACTTCCAGCAGCAGATCACCTACGAGCGCGCGCTCGAGGGACAGCTGGCGTCGACGATCGAGACGATCAACGGCGTCTCCTCGGCCGAGGTCAACCTGGTGCTCCCCAACAGCCAGGACCAGCTCTTCTCCGACAACAGCCAGCCGGCCACCGCCTCGGTGCTGCTCGGCGGCGGCTCGCTCAGCGCCGGTCAGGTGCGCGGCGTCGCGCAGCTCGTCTCCTCGAGCGTCCCGGGCCTGCCGCTGAACAAGGTCACGATCACCGGCGCCGACGGGAGCCTGCTGTGGCCCAACGCCAACGCCACCGACTCGGGTGGGCTGCTGGCTCAGGACTCCGCGCAGCAGAAGTACGACACGACGATCTCCACCCAGGCCAACCTGATGCTCGCCCAGATCCTCGGTGCCGGCAAGGCCCAGGTGATCGTCAACGCCAACCTGAACGCCAACCAGTCCACGCAGGAGCAGCTGGTCTACGCCAAGAAGGGCGTCCCGCTCACCCAGCAGACGTCCACCGAGACGCTCAAGGGCGGCAATCCCACCGTCGGCGGAGCCGCCGGCACCGCCGGCAACATCGCCGGCGCCACCGGCACCACCGGCACGGGCTCGAGCACCTCCAGCTACAAGAACGCCACCACCAACACCAGCTTCGGCGTCAACAAGACGATCACCCACACCGCGATCGCCCCCGGCGCGGTGACCACGCAGAGCGTCTCGGTGCTCGTCGACAAGACGGTCCCGGCCACCGAGCTGCCGGCGATCAAGACCGCCGTGTCCAACGCCGTCGGTCTCAACACCAAGCGCGGGGACACCCTGTCCATCGGCCAGCTCGTGTTCAAGCCGGCCACCACCGCGACTCCGGCCGCCACCTCCAGCACGAGCTCGATGATGAGCTACGCCAAGTACGGCGCGGTCGGCCTGGGCTCGCTCATCTTCCTCATCTTCTCGGGCCGGCTGCTGCGCCGCCGCGAGCGGGAGAACTTCGCCGGCCAGGCGACGTGGATTCGCGAGCTCGAGTCTCCGCGGACGTTGGCGTCGCTCGAGCAGCGCCAGGCGGGCGGCGGCACCACGATGATCGGCGGCGAGCCCACCGAGGTGATGGCGCTCAGGTCCCCGGTCAACGTCGCCAGGCGCCAGGTCGAGGATCTGGTGGAGCGCGATCCCGAGCGCGTCGCCCAGCAGGTGCGCGCCTGGATGTCCGAGGACTAGGCCCCGATGGCGGTAGAGGTCTACAAGCCGAGCTCCGCGGCCCTCACCGCGGCGACGTCGGCAGCGCTGGCCAAGATCAAGGGCCGCCAGAAGGCGGCCGTGCTGCTCGTCTCGATCGGCACCGAACGCGCCGCGCAGGTGTTCTCGCGCCTGCGCGACGAGGAGATCGAGACGCTCTCGCTGGAGATGGCCAAGCTCCAGTTCCTGGAGCCGGGCGTGGCCGACGGCGTGATCGGCGAGATGGCCGCCACCGTCGCGGCCTACGACTCGCTCAACGCCGGCGGCGTCGACTATGCGCGTGAGGTGCTGGAGCGCGCCCTCGGACCCGAGCGCGCCGCCGAGATCATCGGACGGCTGTCGAGTGTCATCGAGAAGCGTCCGTTCGAGTTCCTGCGCCGCACCCCGCCCGAGCAGGTGGTGACGTTCCTGCGCAACGAGTCGCCGCAAACGACCGCGCTGGTGATCGCCAACCTGCACACCACCCTCGCCGCGCAGGTGCTCTCCAACCTTCCCGACGGCGAGCAGCCCGAGATCGCACTGCGGATCGCGCGGATGTCGGAGACCAGCCCGGATGTCGTGCGCCAGGTGGAAGCGGTCATGAAGCAGAAGCTCGCCAATGTCGTCCAGCAGGAGTACTCGGCGGCCGGCGGCATCAAGTCCCTGGCCGACATCCTCAACCACGCGGGCCGCTCGACCGAGCGCAACGTGCTCGACTCGATCACCGAGACCGACGAGAGTCTCGGCGCCGAGGTCCGCCGCCTGCTGTTCATCTTCGAGGACATCACCAAGCTCGACGACCGCTCGATCCAGCTCATCCTGCGCGAGGCCGATCAGAAGGACCTGGCCCTGGCGTTGCGCGGCGTCTCAGATGAGGTCAAGGAGCGGATCCTGTCCAACATGTCCGAGCGCGGCGCCCAGATGCTGGTGGAGGAGATGCAGTTCCAGCCTCCGCAGCGCAAGCGCGACATCGAGGAGGCGCAGGGACGCGTCGTGGCGATCGTGCGCAAGCTCGAGGAGGCCGGCGCGGTCGTCCTGTCCCGGACGGAGGATGACGTTGTCTTCTGAGTCCGCTGCCGCCACGATCGCGGCCTACACCTTCCGTCAGCTCGAGGCTCCGGCCGGATCGGTGGGCGACGTGGCCGACGTTTTGTCAGCCGCTCACTCCGCGGCCGATCAGATCCGTCAGCAGGCATGGGCCGCCGGCGAGGCCGAGGGTCGCGCCGCCGGCATGGCCGCCGCTCGCGCCGACATGGAGCCGACCCTGCAGGCGATGGCCGCCGCCATCGGCGCGCTGAACGACCTGCGCGACACGGCGCTGGCCGAGCTCGAGCAGGATGCCGTCAACCTGGCGCTTGGGCTGGCCGAGCAGATCGTCGCCGGGGCGATCGACGTCGCTCCCGAGCGGGTGATTGACGTCGCCGCCGTGGCCCTGCGCCGGATCCGGGATCGCCAGCACGTGACGCTGGTGGTCAACCCGGCCGATCTCGAGATCATGTCCGGGTCCGTTGTCGCGCTGCAGGCGCAGCTCGGCGGGATCGAGCAGCTGCAGGTGCAGTCAGACCGTCGCGTGGGGCGCGGCGGAGTGCTGGCGCGCACCGAGGACGGGGAGATCGACGCGGCGCTGGAGACCCAGCTGTCCCGCGCGCGGGAGATCGTCACCGCGGAGCTGGGTGGGCGAGATCCCGACGATGACGATGAACGCTGAAGCGTTCGCCCGTCCGGCCCTGGGCCGAGTGGCGCGGGCGCTCCAGGATGAAGATCTGGCCCGTCGCCGGGGACGGGTGCGCGATCTGATCGGACTGATCATCGAGGCGACCGGCCTCCAGGTGGAGATGGGTGAGATCTGCCTGGTGGGCGATGGTCGCGATCGGGGCGGGACGGAACAGGTTCCGACCGAGGTGGTGGGCTTCCGCGGGGGCCGGACACTGCTGATGCCGCTCGGCGAGCTCAGCGGCATCAGCCCCGGCACCGCAGTGCACCCGACCGGCAGCCCGCTCGAGGTGACCGTCGGCGACCAGCTGCTCGGCCGGGTGCTCGACGGGCTCGGCAATCCGCTGGACACCGCCGGCGAGCTGCACGACATGTCGCGCCGACGTGCCGAGGCGTCCCCGCCCGATGCGCTGACCCGTCCGCGGATCAGCGAGCGGATCGGACTCGGGGTCCGCGCACTCGACACGCTGGTCCCGTGCGGGCAGGGCCAGCGGATGGGGATCTTCGCCGGATCGGGCGTGGGTAAGAGCTCGCTGCTGGGCATGATCGCGCGCTCCACCACCGCTGATGTCAACGTCATCGCCCTCGTCGGCGAGCGCGGTCGCGAGGTGCGGGAGTTCATCGAGCGCGACCTCGGCGACGCGCTGGCGCACTCGGTGGTGGTGGTCGCCACCTCCGACCAGCCGGCGCTGGTGCGCATCCAAGCGGCGTTCACGGCGACGGCGATCGCCGAGCACTTCCGGGACCAGGGCCACAACGTGATGCTGATGATGGACTCCGTCACCCGCTTCGCCATGGCCCAGCGCGAGGTGGGACTGGCGATCGGTGAGCCCCCCGCGACCCGCGGCTACACGCCGAGCGTGTTCGCCCTGTTGCCCCGCCTGCTCGAGCGCGCCGGCACGAGCCCCACCGGCTCGATCACCGGCCTGTACACGGTGCTCGTCGACGGCGACGACATGAACGAGCCGATCGCAGATGCCGCGCGCTCGATCCTCGATGGCCATCTCGTCCTGACACGTCGGCTCGCGACAA
>DATCFW010000463.1:0-4836 GCA_036509295.1 Solirubrobacteraceae bacterium
CGAGCTGGCTCTCCACCTCATGCAGGAAGCCTTCGAAGCTGGCGCGGTTGGTGACGTCGAGTGTCAGGCCGATCGTCCCTGAGCCGAGCTCGGAGGCGGTCTGTGCCGCCAGCGGCGCGTCGATGTCGCCGATCGCCACCCGGGCGCCCTGCGCGATCAGCGCGGTCGCCGTCGCCCGTCCGATTCCCCGCGCGCCGCCGGTGATGGCGACGATCTTGCCGGCGAGCGATCGTGGAGCTTTGGCCATATGACACGTCCTCCTGAAAGGGGTTCGCAAATGCGGTGACTGGTACCAGACTGTACCGCCCGCTTGGGCTCGCGGCGGCGCTGTTTGGCTGGCCAGCCAGCTCCGTCGGGTCTCGGCGGCGGCCACTGTGCGGGCTGTAGCGGGGCCGCAGCGGCGGACAGTAGGCGGGCATAGGCGGGCACTATGCTGGCGCCTTGATGGCGCATTTCCGGCTCGACGGGCAGCGACTGGCCTACACCGTCCACGGCGAGGGCCCGCGCACGACGGTCCTGCTTCCGGGCCTGCTCCTCTCCCAGACGATGCAGGCCCCGCTGGCGCGCCAGCTCGCCGCGCGTGGCAACCGGGTGGTGACGCTGGATCCGCTCGGCCACGGGGAATCGTCGCGCCCGCGCGACGTGTGGCGCTACTCCATGGCCGCATTCGCGACCCAGACGATCGCGCTGATGGACCACCTCGAGATCGACCGGGCCGTCGTCGGCGGCACCTCGCTGGGCGCCAACATCACCCTCGAGGTCGCGTCGCAGGCGCCGCAGCGCCTGGCCGGAATGATCGTCGAGATGCCGGTGCTCGACAACGCCATCCCGGCGTGCGGCGCGGCGTTCACCCCGCTGCTGCTCGCGCTCAAGTTCGGCGAGCCGGCGATGCGCGCGCTGGCCACGGGAGCTCGGTCGGTGCCGCGCCGGGCGGTGCCGTTCCTCGCCCAGATCGGGCTGGACTGGATCTCCCAGGACCCGGCGCCGAGCGCCGCGGTGCTCGGCGGCATCCTCTACGGGCGGGTCGCCCCTGACCACAACGAACGGCGCACGTTTCAGGCCCCGACGCTCGTCATCGGGCATCCGCGCGATCCGGTGCACCCGTTCTCGGACGCCGGGATGCTCGCCGCCGAGCTGCCCAACGGCCGGCTGATCAACGCCCGCTCGGTGCTCGAGCTGCGCCTGCGGCCCGCCCGGCTGACCGGCCAGATCGCGACGTTCGTCGAGCACTGCTGGAGCACCGTGCCGGCCTCGGCGGCCCAGGCCGCCGCCTGACCCCGGCGAAAGGCCCCTATGGACTATCGAGCACTCGGCGCCTCTGGACTGCAGATCTCGGCCCTGACGCTCGGGACGATGACGTTTGGCGGCCAGGGCAACTTCCAGAAGGTCGGCAGCACCGACCTGGCCGGCGCACGCCGGCAGATCGATATGTGCCTCGACGCGGGCGTCAACGTCATCGACACCGCTGACATCTACTCGACCGGGCGCGCGGAGGAGATCGTCGGCGAGGCCATCGAGGGCCGGCGTGACGAGGTGCTCATCGCCACCAAGGTCCGGTTCCGGATGGGCCCGGAGCCGAACATGGCCGGGCTGTCGCGCCATCACGTGATCACCGGCTGCGAGGCCAGCCTGCGCCGGCTGCGCACCGACCACATCGACCTCTACCAGGTGCATGAGTGGGACGGGCAGACGCCGCTGGAGGAGACGCTCGGCGCCCTCCAGCACCTGCAGGACTCGGGCAAGGTCCGCTACGTCGGCGTCTCGAACTATGCCGCCTGGCAGCTGATGAAGGCGCTGGGCACCGCGGAGCGCGAGACCCTGCCGCGATTCGTCAGCCAGCAGATCTACTACTCGCTCCAGGAGCGCTCGGCCGAGTGCGAGCTGATCCCGCTCGCGGTGGACCAGGGGCTCGGCACGCTCGTGTGGAGCCCGCTGGCCGGCGGCCTGCTCTCGGGCAAGTACCGCCGCGGGCAGGACGCACCGGCCGGCTCGCGTCACCTGACCGACTGGGACGAGCCGCCGGTCTACGACGAGGATCGGCTCTACGACACGATCGACGCGCTCGTCGACGTCGCCGACGGACACGGCGTGTCGGCGGCCCAGGTGGCCCTGGCGTGGCTGCTGACGCGCCCGACCGTCAGCTCGGTAATCGTCGGCGCGCGGACCGACGAGCAGCTCGCCGACAACCTCCGGGCCGCCGAGCTCGAGCTCTCCGCCGAGGACCTCGGCCGCCTGGAGCGGGTGAGCCGCCCGCCGCTCCTGTACCCGTACTGGCACCAGCGCAAGACCGCGGCCGACCGGCTCGGCGCCGCCGACCTGGCACTGCTGGCCCCCTACTTGGAGTAGGCCGATGCCGCCCGATCACGCCGCCGCGGCGCCGCGGCGCCGCAGACTGAAACGAGCCCATCGCTGGCTCGAAACGAGCCACTTGCTAGTCCCGCGTCGGGTCCCTTGGACGCGGCGTGCGCGGTGGCTGCGCCGCTACGGCCAGCAAACGTCCCACCGCGCGCCACGATCGGGTCCGGTGGGATGTTCGCCGTCGTGGGGAAGGCAAACGTCCCGCGCCGCTTTGGGCCGTGAACATGTGGGACGTTGACTTTCCTGAGGAACGCAAACGTCCCGCGCCGCCGACGATCGGGGGTGATTGGGACGTTTCCCGACCGATCCCCCGGCTTCGTGGCCGGGCGTTCGCCCCGAGGGCGCGGTCCGCGCCCGGACCCCCGCACGAAGGCCCAGCGAGTGCGCGTCGCCGCTGCCGCGGTGGCGCAGGAGTCCGTGACTACGAGGAGCGCGGGAACGGAAAGCCGGTGAGCGAGCGCACCGTCACCCCGACGCGCCCGGCGTGGGCGGCGGCGCGGATCTCCAGCAGCGGGGCATCGGCTGCCGAGACAACCCGGCCGCCGCTGACGGTGACGGTGTACCCCACCGGATAGGTGTAGTGCGGGATCGCGATCTCGGTCGGTGCGGCGATCGCCGGGTCGACCACGTAGCGGTACCGGTAGGTCTGCGTGACGCGATCGAACGAGGACGGGCCCGGGCGACCGGCCGTCGCCCACGGATAGGGCAGTGCCAGTGCCTGGGCCATCTCCGGGTACGCGCGGCGGGTGAGCTGGTCGAGCAGGCCCTCGTAGGCGTCGCCGCCGGTCGGATCGTGCAACTGCATCGCGGACCAGTAGGCCCAGGACAGCCCCATGCCGTCGGCGTCGTCGGCGACGCGCGCGCTGGCCGGCGCGTCGTTGGAGGCGCCGAACTCGTCCATGATCCACGCCGGGCCGCCGGGCTGATCGGTGCGGGTGGCGTTTCGCTCGGCGAGCGTCTGGCGCAGCTGTGCCGGCACGGCGCCGTAGACGTGGAAGGCGAGCGCCAGGCGCGGGAAGCGCAGCGGCTCGGCGATCCCCACCGTCTCGCGGGTCCCGAAGTCCGTGTCGCCGGATGGCTCGAACAGGACGACATGCGTGGGATCGGCCGACTCGATCGCCCCGATCAGGCCGTCGGGCAACGCGGCGGGGCGACTCGCCCGGCACGAGGCCGGCTCGCGCGCCGGGCCGCCGTAATCGCACTCCAGCTCGGAGTCGAAGTGCACGACTCGATAGTCGTTGGGCTCGTTGTACACCTCATAGCCGACGACGTCCGCGTCGCCGCGGTAGTGACGAGCGACGGCCTGCCACACGCGCGCGTACTGGGCCTGGAGATCGGCGCGGACATCGTTGGCCCAGAAATGGTGCAGCGCGATCTGCACCGCCGGCAACAGGTACGCCGAGCCCCAACCGGGCGGGGCGGGAAAGGCGACGCGGTCGGTACAGGTCGCCCACGGCGGCGCGCCCTCCCCGTTCCACGGGCTCGTGCCGCCCGCCTGGCGAAAGGCGGAGCCGTAGACATCGGAGTGCATATCGAGGATGACCCGCAGCCCGGCGCGGGCCAGCAGTCTCACGATGACATCAGTCCTGGCCAGGTACGCATGGACCACGGCGGCGTCGTACGGGTCGGCGCGGCCCAGTGACGGGAACGGCGTGCCGGCGCGGTGGGGCGCGCAATATGCCGGATCGTCAGGGCCGGCCCCGCGGGGACCGGGCTCGAGCCCCTCCCAGATGATCCCGAGGCGGACGACGTTGAACCCCATTCCGGCCAGGGTGCGGGCATCGGTGGCGGTGAAGCGCCGCCCCGGATCGGCGGCATCCGGGGACAGCACGAACGCCAGGCGTCGACCCCGAGCGGGACCGACGCACGGGGACCCGGGCTCGAGCAGGTCGACCGAGCCGCCGCCGCACTTGCCGACGAGGTTGACACCGTGCAGCTCAAGGCGCCGTCCGAGCGAGTCGACCAGGTAGGGGCCGCCGGGGGCCTGCGTCATACCGGCGTCGCTCCAGCCGTCATCAGTGGGGCCGGGCGAGTCCGCCAACGCGACCCCAACCCCTGTGCCCGTCACCGCGAGCGTCGCGATCAGGCAGATGACGACCCGCGGGAGCCGTCGCGCCATCATCACCCCTCTCCCGGCGATCCCGGGCATCGCGTGTCCCCCCTGTCGACGGCGGAACTGTACCCGAGCGCGAGGCCCGCCCCGGCGCCATGGCCTGCCAATCTCCTGAGTCCGAACATCCTACCCAGATGCTGGGTAGGAAACGCCAACTAAGCGATACGCTACGCGCCATGCGAGCCGGCGAGATCGACACCGCATGCTCGATCGCCCGGACCAGTGGCGTCATCGGCGAGCGATGGACGTTACTCATTGTGCGTGAGGCGCTGTCGGGCGCGGGGCGCTTCCAGGAGTTCCGCGAGACGCTGGGGATCGCGCCCGACGTCCTGTCAGACCGCCTGGCCAAGCTCGTCGACGCCGGA
>DATCFW010000464.1:0-6312 GCA_036509295.1 Solirubrobacteraceae bacterium
GAGCGCGTCGCCGAGGTTCCCGGTGCGCTCGTCCGTGGCCACGGCCCGTTCTGCTGGGGCGCGACCCCGGCGGCCGCGGTGGAGATCGCGGTCACGCTGGAGGAGGTGGCGCGCCTCGCGCTGCTCACGCGGCTCGTGAACCCGGACGCCGGTCCGCTGCACGACGTGCTGCGCGACAAGCACCACGAGCGCAAGCACGGCGCCAACGCCTACTACGGGCAGGGCTAACGACCGACCCGCCCGCCCGCTGCTACCAGCGGTCGTGCACGTGACCGGCGATCAGCCGGTCATACACGTCGCGGACGCCGGCGAGCTGGTCCGCGCGCAGGGGCGGGAGCGTCGCCGCGGCGACATTGGCTGTCACCTGATCGGCGTTGCGCGCTCCGGGAATGACCGTGCTCACCCCGGGCTGGTCGATCGCCCAGCGCAGCGCGAACTGGGCCAGCGTGGCGTCGGGATCGACGAACTGCGAGAGCTCGCGGGCGGCGGCCACCCCCGCCTCGAACGGCACGCCGGCGAACGTCTCGCCGACGTCGAACGCCTCGCCGTGGCGGTTATAGCTGCGGTGGTCGGACGCGTCGAACGTCGTGTGCTCGTCGTAGCGACCGGACAGCAGACCCGACGCCAGCGGTACCCGCACGATGATCCCGACGCCGGCCGCGCGGGCGGCGGGCAGCACCTGCTCCAGCGGCTTGAGGCGAAAGCAGTTGAGAATGATCTGCACCGTGGCGACGTGGGGCCGGGCGATCGCCGCCAGCGCCTGCGCGCATGTCTCCACCGACACGCCGTAGGCGGCCATCCGCCCGTCGCTCACCATCGCATCGAGCGCGTCGAACGCGGCGTCGCTGGCGTACACGCCATCCGGTGGGCAGTGCAGCTGGACGAGGTCGAGCGGGTCCATGCCGAGGTTCTCGCGCGAGCGGTCGTTCCAGGCGAGGAAGTTCTCCGGCGAGTAGTTCTCGGTGACCTGGTCTGAGCGGCGACCCATCTTGGTCGCGACGAACACCTCGGGGTGACGGGCGTGCAGCTCGCCGCAGAAGCGCTCGCTGCGGCCGTCGCCGTACACGTCGGCGGTGTCGAAGAACGTGACGCCAGCGTCGCAGGCGGCATCGAGCACCCCGGCGGCGGCCGGCGGGCTGACGTCGCCCCAGTCCGCGCCGAGCTGCCAGGTGCCGAGGCCGATCACGCTGACGCTGCGCCCGAGTCGTGTCATCTCCCGCGTCTCCACGCCCGCATCCTCGCATGTCCTCGGCGCGTGGCGCTCCCCGCCGGGGCCGGACACCAGGCACAATGACGGGCATGAGCGAAGCCGGGATGCGGGCCGCGATCGAGAAGATGCGCGCGGCCGGAGCCCACCACGAGGCGATCCGGGCGTTCGCGAGCGCCTACGAGCGGCTCCTGGCCGGCGGCAACGCGATGCTGCCGACCGCCGGCCTGGAGCCGGCCGGCGATGCGCCCGCGCTCGAGGACCTCCCCGACGCCGACAGCCGCCGCGCGCTGGCATCGGTGGCGCTGATCAAGCTCAACGGCGGCCTGGCGACGACCATGGGCCTGCAGCAGCCCAAGTCGCTGATGGAGGCCCGGGACGGACGGTCCTTCCTGGAGATCATCATCGGCCAGACGCTGGCGCTGCGCCGCCGCTACGGCGTCGGCCTGCCGCTCGTGCTGATGGACTCCGACAGCACGCGCGAGCCGACGCTCTCCGAGCTCGGGCGCCACCCCGAGCTCGAACACGACGGGATCGAGGCGGACTTCCTGCAGAGCGTGGTGCCCAAGCTCGACGCCGAGACACTCGAACCGGTGAGCTGGCCGCAGCAGCCCGCGTTGGAGTGGAACCCGCCCGGCCACGGCGACGTCTACGGCGCGCTGCGCCGTTCCGGGATGCTCGGCGCGCTGCTGCAACGCGGCTTCCGCTACGCGATGATCTCCAACGCCGACAACCTCGGGTCAGGTGTCGACGCGCGGATTGCGGCGCACGTGGCCGCCCAGGAGATCCCGTTCCTGATGGAGGTGGTGCAGGGCACCGCGGCTGACCGCAAGGGCGGGCACGTCGCCCGCCGCCGGTCCGACGATCAGCTGGTGCTGCGCGAGACCGCGCAGACGCCGCCCGAGGACGAGGAGTCCTTCCGCGATTACCGCCGCTGGCGCTACTACAACACCAATTCGCTGTGGGTCGACCTGCAGGTGCTGTCCGACGCGCTGGAGCGATCCGGCGGAGTGCTCGAGCTGCCGCTGATCGTCAACCGCAAGACGGTCGACCCGCGGGATGCCGACTCGACTCCGGTGATCCAGCTCGAGAGCGCGATGGGGGCGGCGATCGAGAGCTTCCCCGGCGCCGCGCTGCTGCTCGTGCCGCGCACGCGGTTCGCGCCGGTCAAGACGACCGATGACCTGCTCGTCCTGCGCTCGGATGTGTACGAGGTCGGCGAGGACATGGACGTCATCCCCGCCAACGGCGGCGCTGAGGGCCTGCCGTACGTCGAGCTGGACAAGCGCTTCTACCGGCTGATCGACGATTTCGAGCGGCGCTTCCCGGACGGGCCGCCGTCATTGCGGGAGGCGACTCGCCTGGTGGTGCACGGTGACGTCACGTTCGGAGCCAACGTGCGCGTCCACGGCGCCGTCGAGCTCGACGCCCCCGAGCCCATCCGGATCACCTCCGGCAGCCTGCTCGACGGGCCGGGCGCGTGACCGGCGACGACACCGATCGCGGCGCCGCTTTCGAGGGCAGGCAGCCGTCCGGCGCCGAGCGGCCGGAGGCGGCGATCGCCATCGTGCTCGCCGATGACCACGAGATCGTCCGCGCCGGCCTGCGAATGGTGCTCGAGGCCGAGGCTGACTTTGCCGTCGTCGCCGAGGCCGGTGACGTGGAGACGGCCGAGCGGCGGGTCGCCTCGCATCGCCCCGACGTCCTCGTGCTGGACGTCAATATGCCCGGCGGCTCGAGCCTCCCGGCGATCCCGCGGATTCGCGAGGCGTCGCCGGAGACCCGGATCGTCGTCCTCACCATGCAGGGCGACCCCGAGCTGGCCCGCGAGGCGCTTCAGGCCGGCGCCACCGGCTACGTGCTCAAGGAGGCGCCGCGGACCGAGCTGATCCAGGCGGTGCGGCTCGCCGCCGCCGGCCGCACGTATCTCAACCCGGAGCTCGGCGCTCGGCTCGTCGCCGATCCCGGCAGGGCCACGCGCCCGCCCGACGATCTGAGCGCGCGTGAGATCGAGGTCCTGCGCCTGATCGCCCTCGGCCACACCAACTCCGAGATTGCCGCCCAGCTGTACCTCAGCGTGCGCACGGTCGAGTCCCACCGGGCTCACATCCAGCAGAAGACCGCCCGCACGTCCCGGGCCGAGCTGGTCGCCTACGCCCGGGACCACCAGCTGCTCTGACGCGGAGACGGTCTTTGGGTTCGCGTGGTGATCGCGGCGCGCGCCCGAGGCAACCCTCACCGGACCGCGGCGGGTCCCTCCGGTGCCCGGCCGTGGTGGGCCGAAAAACGGCAGCCATCGAACCGGGCCCGCCGGTGGCGGAACCTGCAAACGCCCCACTCGGCTCGTCCATGGGGCTGAGTGGGACGTTGACCTTCCTGAGGACGGCAATCGTCCCGGGCAATTCTCGTCCGCGGCGCCGAGGGACGTTGACCTTCCTGACCAAAGCAAACATCCCACGGGGCCGCGGATCGGGACCGAATGGGATGTTTGCTGACCGGCCCCCTCCCTCGTGGCCGTCGTTGAGCCCGAGCACACGCGGGGCGGGGCAGCGGCGGCGACGGCGGCGGAGGCGCGGGGCGAGGCCGGCGAGGCCTAGCGCGGCGGCCGTCCGGCGCCGCCGGCGCCGGCGATCTCGTCGCGCGTCGCCGGACGCGACGCTGAGCGCGGGATGACCGAGACGATCGGCGCCGCGCCGGGGTGCAGCACCGCTGCGGTGGCCACCGTGGCCTGGTTCGGGCCCCGGCCCGGCGCGGTCCAGGTGACGGTGGCGGGCCGGTAGGCGAGCAGCGCCGCCCACGTGGCGGGGCCGACGATTCCATCGACGCCGAGCCCGTGGGCGCTCTGGAACGCCTGCACCTCGAGCAGGGTGTGGTAGCCGAAGTCACCGCTGATCGCGATCGGGTACCCGGCGGTGATCAGGTGCTCCTGCGCCCACACGACCATGTCGCCCTGGGCGCCGTCGCCGATGCTCGCCATCACCTTGTCGGGAACGTAGCCGGTGAGGGCGCCCGCGGGTCGCGACAGCGCGGTCCAGGCCGAGGGGCGCGTCTCCTGCCAGTCCCACCAGCTCAGGCCGGCCGCCCCATAGGCCCGCGAGAGCTCGCGGAAGCGGACGACCTGCCGCGCCGGCGGGTTGCCGTAGACCTGGCCGAGGGGGAAGATCGGGCGCCCGTAGACGAGGTTGTAGGAGTAGGTGTGGGCGAACACGCTGTCGGTGGTGACGCCGATGTCGCGCCAGTACATCTGCGGCGCGTCGTACTGGGCCCCGCCGGGACCGAGGAACACCGAGTAGGGGAAGGCCGGGTGGTAGTCGACGTACGGGAACCCGGCGAGGGCGACGGGGTACCGCGCGCCGATCAGGCCGCGCAGGCGCGCAATGTAGGTCTGGGCCGAGACGTACTTGCCCTCGTACTCTGACTCGGCGTCGATCAGCAGGCAGTCGGCGCCGTCGTGGACCGCGGCGGCTCCGTTGTAGGCCTCGGTCACCGGATGGTTGCCGTACACGTACTGCCAGGCGCAGACCTTCACTCCGCCGGCGTGCAGCTCGGAGACGAGGGCGGAGGTGAACTGAGACCAGCGGTCGGTGCCGTCGCTGGACTTGATCATCAGCGTCCCGATCCCGTAGCGGTGGGCCGTGGCGATGATCGAGCTCACGTTGCCGCCATTGGCCGAGGGCAGCTCCCAGATCCACATGGCTCGGCCCGACAGCGGATTGCCGCCGCCCGGGGCGGCGCGGCTCGGGGCGGCGCTCGTGCCGGTGCCGAGGGCGACGCCGCCGCCGGATGCCGCCAGCGCCGGCGCCGTCCAGGCGCCGCAGAGCACGGCAAGCATCGTCAAGTGCAGGCGGCGCAGGGAACCCCATCGTCGACCGCGCGCCCCGCGGACTTCCGGCATACGGCGAGTCACCGTAGCGGAAAACCCTGCACCGGCCCGCAAGTTGCGCTGCGCTGCGGACGACGCCGGCGGCGCTCCCCCCGGTCCAGGACGCGTCGGAGACCTAGGCGTCCCGCGCGGTGGGAGCGCCGCCGTGATCAGGGCGCGTCGCGGGCCCTTACTTCACGAACAGGATCTCCGAGTACTTCGGCAGCGGCCACAGGTCGTCGGCGACCACCTTCTCGAGCGCGTCGGCGGCGCTGCGGACCACGTCCATCGCCGGGATCGTCGTGCCCCGGAGATACTCCGCCTGCTTGAGCAGGTCACCGTCGGGGTGGTTCTCGTCGAGATTGGCGGTCTCCAGGCCCTTGATCGCGTCCACCAGGGTGCCGATCAGCGCCTCGGTCTCCGACGCCAGTTCGCCGAGCTGGGCGCTGAGGAGCAGCGCCAGGTGGCGTGCCGCGGCCGGCAGCAGCATCGTCTTGGCGATCGTCGCCGCCGTCTCTGACTCGATGTTGAGCTTGGTGATGTACTGCTCCAGGAACACCTCGTAGCGCGACTCCAGCTCGCGCCGGGAGAGCACGCCGTAGTTGGAGAACACCGTCTCGGTGTCGTCGGTGAGCAGGTAGGGCAGCGCGTCGGGGGTCGCTCGGAGGTTGAGCAGCCCGCGGGCCTGCGCCTCGGCATGCCATTCGTCGGAGTAGTTGTCACCGCCGAACACGATCCGCCGGTTGGCGGCGTAGCTGCGCCGCAGGATCGGTCGCAGCGCCGCCTCCAGCTCGGCGCCGCCCTCCAGGGCGTCCTCCAGCTCCTCGGCGAGATAGTCGATGGCCTCGGCGACGATCGTGTTGAGCACCGTGTTGGGCAGCGACAGGGACATGCTCGACCCGAGCGCGCGGAACTCGAACTTGTTGCCGGTGAACGCGAACGGGCTCGTCCGGTTGCGGTCACCGCCGTGCATCGGCAGCGGCGGCAGCACCGGCGTGCCGAGGCCGAGGAACGACTCCGGCGTGGACTCGCCGACCTCACCCCGCTCGATCGCGCCGAAGACCCGCTCCAGCTCGGCGCCGAGGAAGATCGAGATGATCGCCGGCGGCGCCTCGTTGGCACCGAGGCGATGGTCCTGGCCGGGCGACGCGATCGACGCCCGCAGCAGGCCCTGGTGCTTGTTCACCGCCTGGATGACCGCCGCGCAGAAGAACAGGAACTGGAGGTTCTCGTGCGGCGTGTC
>DATCFW010000465.1:0-6393 GCA_036509295.1 Solirubrobacteraceae bacterium
GACCGCTCCCGCCGATCGCGTCGGACTGACGGCCAAGGGCCGGATCGCGGTCGGGGCCGACGCCGACCTCGTCGTGTTCGACCCGGAGGCGGAGTTCGTCGTCGATCCGTCGTGCCTGCAGCAGCGCAACCCGGTGTCTGCCTATGCCGGGCGCCGGCTGACCGGCGTGGTGCGCCAGACCTGGCTGCGGGGCGAGAGGGTCTACCCATCGAGCGCCGCCGCTCACGGCAAACTGATCGAGAGAGGACGGCGAGGATGACGAGCTACTACGTGCCGCGCGGGGGCCTGCCCGGCCAGACCGAGCTGGCGACTGACCGCACGCGGTTCACCGAGGCCTACGCGCTGCTGGCC
This sequence comes from Solirubrobacteraceae bacterium, assembly GCA_036509295.1. GTDB lineage: Bacteria > Actinomycetota > Thermoleophilia > Solirubrobacterales > Solirubrobacteraceae > Palsa-465. The sequence continues at coordinate 352 of DATCFW010000465.1, forward strand.
AAGTGCACGATGCGCGACATCGTGACCAGCTACCTGCCGTTCTGGGAGGACACGCGGCTGTGGGTGATCGCCCGGCCGCTGTCGGGGTTCGCGGAGACGTTCTCGCAGTACATCGTCGAGGTCGCCGCAGGTGGTGGATCGGATCGCCCGGAATCGGACCCGGACGCCGAAGCGGCGCTGTTCGTCGTCGATGGCGCCGTCGAGCTCACGATCGAGGACGTCGCGCACGTCCTCGAACCCGGGGGCTACGCGTACCTGCCGCCCGGCAGCACCTGGACGCTGCACAACCGCGATGGGCGGTCAGCCTCGTTTCACTGGGTCCGCAAGGCGTACCAGCGTGTCGCCGGCCTCGACGCGCCCGAGCCGGTGATCGCCAACGAGCGGGAGATCGAGCCGGTGGCGATGCCCGACACCGACGGCGCCTGGGCGACGACGAGGTTCGTCGACCCGGCCGATCTGCGGCACGACATGCACGTCACGATCGTGACCTTGCAGCCCGGCGCGTCGATCCCGTTCGCGGAGACGCACGTGATGGAGCACGGCCTGTACGTGCTGCAGGGCAAGGCGCTGTACCTGCTCAACCAAGACTGGGTGGAGGTGGAGGCCGGTGACTTTATGTGGTTGCGCGCCTTCTGCCCGCAGGCGTGCTGCGCGGCGGGGCCGGATCCGTTCCGATACCTGCTGTACAAGGACGTCAATCGCCACGCTCCGCTCACTCGTCAGTTCGTCTAAAGCGCCGGTATGTATTCCGCAACACAGAAAAACTTTTCCAATTTCCTTGCTGGAGGTGGCGGTGAGGTGTACAATCGGCGAGGGCTCGCAGAGGGCGTTTGCAGGGATTACGAGGCTCCCGGACGACGTCAGCCGAGCCATAGAGAGTGAGTCGAGTGGAGGGAGAGGTGGTGGCTTCCGAGGTCACGATCAACGGGCGCAGTACGGCCCTGGGCGACGTTGCGACCTGGACCACGGCGCTCGACTTTCTGCGCGAGCAGGGTCTCACCGGCTGCAAGGAGGGCTGTGCCGAGGGTGAGTGCGGCGCCTGCTCGGTCCTGATCGCGCGGCCGGGTGTGGCGGCGCCGACGGAATGGGTCGCGATCAACGCCTGCCTGGTACCGATCGCCGCGCTGGACGGCCAGGAGGTGGTCACGGCCGAGGGGCTCGGCGACGCCGACGCGCTGCACCCGGTTCAGCACGAGATGGCGGTGCGCGGCGGCTCGCAATGCGGCTATTGCACGCCTGGCTTCATCTGCAGCATGGCGGACGAGTACTACCGCCCCGACCGCACGCCGACCAACGGACACGGCGACGCGGAGCACGGGCCCAATGGCTTTGACCTGCACGCGCTGAGCGGCAACCTGTGCCGCTGCACCGGGTACCGGCCGATCAGGGACGCGGCGTACGCGCTCGGCGAGCCAGCGGACTCGGACGAGCTCGCCGCTCGCTCCGGGCGGCCCGCGCCCGCCCCGGTGGCCACCCGGCTGAGCCGGGACGGTCTCACGTTCACCCGGCCCGCGACGCTCGCGGAGGCGGTGGAGCTTCTGCACGACCGACCGGAGACGACCGTGGTCGCCGGGTTCACCGACCACGGCGTCGAGGTCAACCTGCGTGGCAAGCGCCCCGAGGCGGTGCTGGCGATCGACCGCCTCGAGGAGCTGCGGAACCTGTCAGTCGACGCCGACTGGATCGAGATCGGCTCTGCGCTCTCGCTCACCGACATCGAGCGCCGGCTCGCGGGTCGCGTGCCGCTCCTCGCCGAGATGTTTCCGCAGTTCGCCTCGCGGCTGATCCGCAACGGCGCCACGCTCGGGGGGAACCTCGGCACGTGCTCGCCGATCGGCGACACCCCACCCGTGCTGCTGGCGCTCGGAGCGCGGCTCGTGCTCGCCAGCGTCGACGGCGAGCGAGAGGTCGAGCTGGCCGACTACTTCACCGGTTACCGGACGAGCGTGTGCCGCGCCCACGAGCTGATCCGCACGATCCGGATCCCGCGGCCGCTCTCCGGCCTGACGGCCTTCCACAAGATCGCCAAGCGGCGATTCGACGACATCTCGAGCGTCGCGGTCGCGTTTGCGATCGACCATGACGACACCGGGACCGTCCAGGGCGCCCAGATCGGGCTCGGCGGCGTCGCCGCGACCCCGTTGCGCGCGACCGCCACCGAGGCGGCGCTGGTCGGGAGGGCCTGGTCGCTCGAGACGGTGACGGCGGCCGCGGAGATCCTGGGCGCCGAGGGCACCCCGATGGATGATCACCGCGCCAGCACCCGGTACCGCGCGGCGATGCTCCGATCGAGCCTGCTGAAGCTGCACGCGGACAGCGCGGAGATCGACGTCGAGCGAGCCCCGACATGACCGCATTGACACGAACGGGAGAGATCGATGAGTGAGCTTGCCACGCGGCCCGAGAGCCCGGCGGTGGGGATCGCGGTCCCGCACGAGAGCGCGGTGTTGCACGTGACCGGCGCGGCGCTCTACACCGACGACTTGATCTACCGCACGAAGGACGTCCTGCACGCCTATCCCGTCCAGACCTCGTACGCGCACGCGCGGATCACCACCCTGAACACGGAGCCGGCGCTCGCCGTGCCCGGCGTGGTGCGGGTGCTGACGGCCGCGGACGTGCCGGGCGTCAACGATGCCGGGGTCAAGCACGACGAGCCCCTGTTCCCGTCCGAGATCATGTTCTTTGGGCACGCTGTCTGCTGGGTGCTGGGCGAGACGCTCGAGGCCGCCCGACTCGGCGCGCACGCCGTCGAGGTCGAGGCAGAGCTGCTGCCGTCCTACGTCACGGTCACCGAGGCGATTGCCGTCCACAGCTTCCAGGGCGCCCAACCGCAGGTGACGCGCGGCGACGTGGACAACGCCCTCGCCGAGGCCGACCGGGTGTTCAGCGGCGAGTTCGAGTTCTCCGGGCAGGAGCACTTCTACCTGGAGACGCACGCCGCGCTCGCCCACGTCGACGAGGCGGGACAGGTGTTCGTCCAGTCGAGCACCCAGCATCCCTCGGAGACGCAGGAGATCATCGCCCACGTGCTGGGCCGGCACAACTCGGAGATCACCGTGCAATGCCTGCGGATGGGCGGCGCCTTCGGCGGCAAGGAGATGCAGCCCCACGGCTTCGCCGCGATCGCGTCGCTCGGCGCGATCCTCACCGGCCGCCCGGTACGCCTGCGGCTCAACCGCACCCAGGACCTGACGATGTCCGGCAAGCGCCACGGCTTTCACGCCGACTGGCGCGTCGGCTTCGACGCCGACGGGCACCTGCTCGCGCTGGAGGCAACGCTCACCGCGGACGGCGGGTGGAGCCTGGACCTGTCCGAGCCGGTGCTGGCGCGGGCGCTGTGCCACATCGACAACGCCTACTGGATCCCCCACGCTCGGATCAACGGGCGGATCGCCAAGACCCACAAGACGTCGAACACGGCGTTCCGTGGCTTCGGCGGCCCCCAGGGCATGCTCGTCATCGAGGACATCCTCGGCCGCTGCGCGCCGCTGCTCGGCCTCGATCCGCTGGAGCTTCGGCGCCGCAACTTCTACCGCGCGGGACACAGCACCCCCTACGGACAGCCGGTCCGCCATCCCGAGCGGTTGGAGGCCGTGTGGGGGCAGACGATCGCCAGCGGGGACGTCCTCGCGCGCGTGGAGGAGGTGGAGCGGTTCAACCACGAGCACAAGCACGTCAAGCGCGGTCTGGCGATGACCCCCGTGAAGTTCGGGATCTCGTTCAACCTGACCGCGTTCAACCAAGCCGGGGCGCTCGTGCTCGTCTACAAGGACGGATCGGTGCTGATCAACCACGGCGGCACGGAGATGGGCCAGGGCCTGCACACGAAGATGCTGCAGGTGGCGGCCACCACGCTGGGCATTGGGCTGGAACGGGTCCGCCTCGCCCCCACCCGCACCGACAAGGTGCCCAACACCTCGGCGACCGCGGCCAGCTCCGGCGCGGATCTCAACGGCGGTGCGGTCAAGAACGCCTGCGAGCAGATCCGCGATCGGCTGCTGATGGTTGCGGGCGGCATGCTCGGCATCAACGCCGGCGACGTCCGGATCGTCGACGGCGTCGCGCGGCCCCTGTCCGCCTCGCCGGACCCCCCCCACGTCAACTGGGACGAGTTGGTGCGCACGGCGTATTTCCAGCGCGTCCAGCTGTCGGCCTCGGGGTTCTACCGCACCGAGGGACTGCACTGGGACTCGACGGTGATGCAGGGCAGCCCGTTCAAGTACTTCGCCTACGGGGCAGCCGCCACCGAGGTCGAGGTCGACGGCTTCACCGGGGCGTACCGCACGCTGCGAGTCGACATCGTGCACGACGTCGGCGACAGCCTCTCGCCGCTCATCGACATCGGCCAGATCGAGGGCGGCTTCGTGCAGGGCGCCGGATGGCTCACGCTGGAGGACCTGCGCTGGGACACCAGCGACGGTCCGGACCGCGGCCGCTTTCTGACGCAGGCGGCCAGCACCTACAAGCTGCCGAGCTTCTCCGAGATGCCCGAGACGTTCAACGTCACGCTGCTACGCGATGCCACCGAGGCAGGCGCGGTGTACGGCTCCAAGGCGGTTGGGGAGCCGCCGCTGATGCTGGCGTTCTCGGTCCGTGAGGCGCTGCGCCAGGCGGCCGCGGCCTTCGGGCAGGCCGGCACGAGCGTGAACCTGGCCAGCCCGGCGACCCCCGAGGCGGTCTTCTGGGCCGTTGAGCAGGCGCGTGATCAGGCCGCCGGCGACATGGGTGGCGACGTGACCGAGGGCTATCCCGGTCGGCTGCCGCCGGATCTCGACCCGGATGCGAAGCCGATGCATAAGTCCTCGGAGGACCTCCAGCACGCGGTGGTGCATGCCTGATGGGCTGTGGCTGGACGCGGTCATCCGCCTGCGCGCGGCGCGCGAGCCCGCCGTCCTCGTCACGCTCGCCACGGTCCGTGGCCACGCGCCGCAGCGGGCGGGCGCGAAGATGGTGGTGAGCTCGACCGGCTCGTGGGGCACGATCGGCGGCGGGAACGTCGAAGCGGTCGCGATCGAGCGAGCGCGTGCGCAGCTGGAGAACCCGTCGGCGTCGCCCGAGCTGATGACTTCCGAGCTGTCGGAGCGCGCCCCGGCCGAACATGGCGTCCAGTGTTGCGGCGGCAAGGTGACCGTCCTGCTCGAGCCGCTGCGGACCGTCCCTGCGGTGGCGATCTTCGGGGCCGGGCACGTCGGGTCCGAGCTCGCCCGCATCCTCGCCCGCCACGACATCGAGCTGCATCTGATCGACACCCGGCCGGAGATGCTCAGCGAGTCTCGACTCGCCGTGCTCGCCGATGCGGTGGCCACGGTGCATGTCCACCGGGTCCCGGTGCTGCCGGAGTACGTCGTCGGCGAGCTGCCACCCGGCTGCCACGTGCTGATCATGACCCACGACCACGCCGAGGACGTGGCGCTGTGCGACGCCGCACTGCGGCGCGGCGACCTGGGCTCGATCGGGCTGATCGGCTCGTCGGGCAAGTGGGCGCGGTTTCGGCGCAGGCTCGCCGACGAGGGGGGCCACGACGCGGAGACGATCGCTCGGATCAAGACGCCGATCGGACTGCCTGACATCAGCGGCAAGGAGCCGGCGACGATCGCGGTCGGCGTCGCCGCGGACCTGCTGCGAATGTTCGAGCGCGAGCGCGAGCGCGAGCCCGAGAGCGAGGTCGAGCCCGAGCCCGAGAGCGAGGTCGAGCCCGAGAGCGAGTTCGAGCCCGAGCGCAAGCGCGAAGGCACGCGGCCGTGACGATCTATCGCGCTCAGGTGCTCGACGCGCCTGACGACCCGTTCCGCGGCGGGGCCCTGCGCGCCGATGCCGACGCCGGGCTGCTGGTCAGCGCCGACGGCCGGATCGCTGACCGTGGCTCGTTCGCCGAGGTTCGGGCCCGGCACGCCTCCGAGCCCGTATCCGAGCTCGCCGACGGCCTGCTGCTGCCGGGCTTCATCGACACCCACGTGCACTTCCCCCAGGCGCGGGTGATCGGGGGCCTCGGCATGCCGCTGCTCGACTGGCTGGAGCGCTGCGCGTTGCCCGAGGAGG
>DATCFW010000466.1:0-10799 GCA_036509295.1 Solirubrobacteraceae bacterium
CCCGGTGAGCTGTAGGCCGTGACGAGGAAGACCAGAGTGCTCCCGACGTCGCCCTGCGCGACCTTGTACGTCGTGTCGATCGCACCGCTGATTGCAGTGCAGGGGGCGGCTCCGGCGGGGCCGCAGTCCTCCCACTGAACCTTGTAGTAGGTCGCTCCGGTCCAGGTGCCCTTGTTGCCGAGCAGATACTCGCCCACCATCGGCGTGGTGACCTCGGTCGGTGGCGCCGTGGGTGGTGCTTGGATCTGAGGCGGCGCGGTATTCACCGGCGGTGGCAGTGGTGTGGCCAGCGGAGCCGCGCCGGCCATGGCCGGGAAGGCGGCGAGTGCCAGTCCGGCCACAAACGGTGCGATCCGGATCAGTTGACGACGACTACAACGGTGCTGCATGAAGGTGCCCCCTTTTGAGGAAACTGCATTATTGACATGGTGCCCCCGAATAGTTTGTGGTCATAACCCAACGACCTTGGCCAGCCGCACCCCGCTGAGGATGAGTGCCAGCATCATTGCCCAGGCGGTGAACGGTGCGAGATACCGCGCGATCGTGGAGAACCGACCCGGGCCTCCGCCCCTTCCCACTTCAAGCGGGATGGCGATAGCGAGGGTCCCCAAGGTCACGGGTAGCAGGTGCCCCTGGTAAGCGGTATGGCCAAGCCGGAGCATCAACAGCGCCAGCGCCGCTATGGCGGCCCCCAAGAGCGCCGGGAGGGCGAGCAACCACAAGACCATCCCGCCGACCAGCACTCGACGGCCTGGCGCGGGTGCTGGGACACTGCGGTCCACCAGCCCCCGCCACAGTCCGATGTAATTGCCGACGGCAAAGCCGGCGAAGTACGGCCACGGCCGCAACGCCTCCCTCGCGCCGCGAACCATCCCCAGCGCTGCCGCTCCAAAGGGGATGATCATCGCGCTAAAGAGCGCCGGACGGCCGTGCTTGCGCACCATGCGGCCCAGACCGGCTCCATCGGCGAGCCACTGCTTGCCGGCAAATGAGAACCCGTCGGCGAAGCGGTGCTTCCCGATCATGGTCTCGGACACCCCAACCGGGAACCCGGCTGTCAGCAGGCGGATCCTCAGGTCGATGTCCTCGCCCGAGCGCAGGTGGGCATCGAGCGGATTGGCCAGCAGCACGTCGCGCGACATGAGACTCGCGCAGACGCCGAACCACCGCTTGCTCCGGCCCCGATTGTGATGATCGGCGAGCGACTGGCTCCAGTAGTCGCCTTCGCCGACGCTGTGGAGTCCTGCCTGCAGCGCCACCAGGTGGCGGTCGCGGCGCTCCCGATCCAGGTCGCGAAGCGCATTGGCCGGCAGCACCACGTCCGCGTCGATCATGGCGACCCACGGCTGGGACGCCGAGGCGACGCCCAACATCCGCGCGGCGGCGACACCGGTGCCGCCATCGTCGATCACCTTGTCGACCCAGGGACGCGCGAGCTCCACCGTGCGGTCCGTAGAGCCGCCGTCCACGAGGATGACCTCAGCGGGACGATTGGCGCGGATCGCGGACAGACATGACTCGATCCACTCTTCCGCGTTCCGTGCCGGCACGACGACACTGATATGAGGCGCCGCGTTCGCGGTTGTGGCCGGCCGGGCGAGCTCGATGATGGCCTCCGGGACGAGCTGGCCGTCAAGGCCCTTCGGCTCGTGCTCGGCAGTCCGGCCCCAGGAGAATCGAGCCCTCGGTACCGGGACCTCGTTGAACCAGACGATGTTGAGGGTCTCCCCGCCCACGACCAGCCGCCGCACGATGCGAAGCGCTCGTGGGCTGGACGGCTTCCTTGCGCTCAACCTGCGCGCGCGCGTCATCAGAGCGCTCAACAGGTAAGCGAGCGGGCCGAGGAGCATCCCGAGACGCATGAGCCACGTGAGTTGGCGAGGGTAGTCGGCTGGCTGGTCGGCGTTCTCGCGCGGCCCAGGATCGCGCGCGTAGCCCAGTGCTGCCGGGATCGCTCGCAACCAGTCGCGGCGATCCGGGCCGGCGATCAGGCGCTTGCCGATGATCGCACCGAGGCCGATACCGTGGCGGTAGATCTGGCGCCGCTGGCGCCCCGCGTCGGCGGGGTGTTCACGCCAGGCGATTGCATCTGGCTCGTAGGAGAGCGCGTAGCCCCTTCGCAGCAGTCGAGCGAGCAGATCGATCTGCTCGCCACCGCATGCGAGCGTCGCCGGACCCAGGGCTGGGTCGAAGCCGCCGAGTTCGCGGCCAACCTCGGTCAGCATCACGATGCCCGGGCCTGAGCCAAGACCACCCGCCGCGTAGGTACGGAGCGGGTTTCCCGGACGGCCGTCGGACAGGCGGTATGTCCTTCGGGGCAACCCGTCACCGAGCGGAACCGTCAGGACCCGAATCACGCTCCCGAGTTCACGCGGTGCGCTCGAGCTCGTGACGCATGCCACATCGGTTCCGCTGAGCAGTGCGGCCACGCTGACACGCAGCCAGAGCTCGTCGACGACTGTGTCGTCGTCGATGAACGCGACGATCTCGGCCTCGGCCCGTGCCAGCCCGGAGTTTCGCGCCACCGACGCGGATGAACATGGTTCCTCCAGGTATCGCAGCCGCAGCTCGTGTGGGAATTGCCTGACCAACATCCGCGCCGTATCCGATGAAGGAGGGCCGTGATCGACGACGATCACCTCGAAGTCGTCGTAGTCGCATTGCAGAATCGAACGCAGACAGCGCTCGAGCACGACCTGGTCACCGCACGTCGCGATAATGACGCTTACCGAGCGAGGCGCACCCACATCAACTTTGTAATCGACGTCCGAGATGCCTGGCAGATAGCTCTCGGCGACGGCCCTGGTGCCCGCGGGTGCTACCGCCATCTTTGCGCTCCACTCGCGCGGTGACTTACTCGACGACGACTGGGCCACCACGACGCTTCGCCGGCTGGCACGCTCGCGGAGTGCGCCGTGGTGATCGGTGTCGGCGGGGCCAAGGTCCGGCCTTCGGCTTCGAGTTGCGACGTGAGGTCAACCTCGCTCACCGCGACGTTTCGCTCATACGGGCGTGGGTCGTCGACCAGCTCGCGATAGAGCTCCCAGGTGGCGTCGATGGCCGAATCCCAGGATGGTGCCGAAGAAGCGAGCATCTCCGCATGCGGCATGACGGAGAGCTGAGCGGCCTCTTCGATCGCATCCGCTACATCGAGCGGTGAACCTCTCGGCGCAACGAAGACCACGCCGCCACCAACCTGCTCAGCTGCGTGCCGTTGGATCGGGAGATCGGACGCGACGACTGATACGCCGGCCGCACACGCTTCGGCGACCACCGCACCGGAGCTCTGCTGGCCCGGCAGCGTGACGACGACACGCGCCGTGCGCAGCCATCGGCAGAGCACCTCGTCGGAAACCGCCCCCACGAACTGCACGCGTGAGGAGATGCGCAGGTCAGCCGCAAACGCCGAGAGGCGTTCGCGCCCGGGTCCGTCACCGACCACCACGAGTCGAAACTTCGGGTCAAGACCGGCCATCGCAGCGATCGCGCGTCCGACGCCGGTGGCGCGATCGAGCCGGTCCACCGCCAGCACGACCACGCCGGTGGTCGCGAATGGCTGAGCGCCGGAGAGCGCTTCGAGCTCGACACCGTCGGGCACGACTCGAGCCCGGCTCGCTTCTCGGGGGATGCTTGCGCACAGCAGGTCCCGCTCAATCTCCGAGCGGCAGACGAGGTGGGGTGCTGACGCGAGGAGGGCGCGTGCGGCCCGGGTATGGTGCCAGCCCAGGAAGCCGTCAAGTGAGGCACACGGCGTGAGCACGAGCCGGCGGCTCCGCGCGCTCGCGGCTGCCAGGGCCAACGGCGCCTGGCGGGTGTGGACGTCGATGACGTCGAACTCCGAGGATGTCAGGCGAAGCCGTTCCCGAAGCTTTGGCGCGACCGCGAATCGCAGATGCCCAGTCACCGCGGGGAAGCTCCGGATGGTCACTCCCTCGCGGAGCTCCACCGTCGAGCGCCCGGGGCCCTGGGTCAGGACCTCGACGTGTGCCCCCCGCTGCGCGAGCCCGCGGGCCAGCACATCCACACGGCGTTCCAACCGGCCGGGCTCGGGCAAGAAGCTGGATGCGACGAGCGCGACCCTCATGAGCTGACCGACCGGGAGGCGATGCGCGGCAGGAGCGATCGTCGCGTCGCCGCCACGGGCAACTCGCGCATAATCGTGCGCAGCACGCGGGTTCCGTCCGGCAGGGCGCGGAGGTTGCTGGTCCCGTGCAGTCGGACGTTTTCGTAGCTGGGAACCTCATGGACGATGAGCCCCGCCTTCGCGATCCGGACGTTGATGAGCGTCTCGACCTCGAACCCATCGCAGTCGACCCGCATGTAGGGAAGGCACCTCGCCCAGAAGGCGTTGTAGCCGTAGCAGAGGTCGGTGTAGCTGGTGCCGTAGAGCGTGTTGACGATCGTCCGCAGCATGTGATTGCCGAGGCTGCGGGCAAGCGTGATATCCATGCTCGAGCCGCCCTGGGCGAACCGCGAGCCCTTCACGAAATCGGCGCCGTTGCGAAGCGCGGAGACAAACCGCGGGATCTCCGCGGGGTCGGTGGAGCCGTCAGCATCCAACATGACGATGATGTCGCCTGTGCAGGCGGCGAAGCCGTCGGCCATGGCGTTGCCCTTGCCCTTCCCCGATTGGGTCACGATCCGCACGCCGGGGCGCAGGCTCTCCGCCACGGCCACCGTGTCGTCGACTGAATGGCCATCGACCAGGATCACCTCGTAGAGCCCTTCGGGAAGGCGCGAAAAGGCGTACGGCAGATTCTCGGCTTCGTTCATCGCCGGGATGACAACACTCACGCGCGGCCCGTCCGGCGCCAGGCTCGCTACGGGTTGACGCCCTCCGTAAGAGTCCGTCGAACTGTTTCGCGGTCGCTCAACGCTGGTCTCGCTGAGCACCTCGAGCCCCGTCAAAGACACCTGCTCCTCGTTCCACTGCAACATGGTTCAGCCCCTGAATAAATTGTGATCGTCGTGTGATCGACGACGATTATGCACGCGGATTGCCCCGCCGCGAGCGCAATCGCCGATGACGCGACCGACCGCTTACGTCATTGGGTCGACGTGCGTCAGAGACCCGCTTTTGCGCGCGCCGTCGGTCTCATGCATGGGACAGGGTGGGCGTCGCCGGAGCGACGCTAGTCGGCCTGTAGGCCGTGCTGGTCGGCCTGTTGGCCGTGCTGGTCGGCCTGCTCGAGCATCTCGATCGCGCGGCGGCGATTGGGAGCGCCGAGCTTTCGCAGCACCGAGGCCACGTGCCGACGCACGGTCACCGGCGAGATGCCGAGATGAGACGCAATCTCGGCGGTCCCTTCGCGTCGTCGCAGGCGTTCCAGAACCTCGAACTCACGGGCTGTCAGCTCGACCTCCTGCTTGTCGGAGCGGACGATCACGCGACGTCTCGCTCCGCGGTCGCGAAACTCGAGAATGAGGCGCCCGGTCATCCCGCGGGGGAGGGCCGCCTCGCCGCGGGCGACGCCGAGGATCGCATGCGGCAGGCGACTGGCCGGAGTACTCATCAGCAGGTATCCATCGGCGCCGGCCCGCAGCGCCTCGAGCAGGTCCTCGTCGCGGGCCGTCGCGGCCATCATCACGATCCTGGTGTCCGGGAGCGACCGCTTGATCAGGCGGGCCACCTCCACCCCGCCCTCCGGCAGGTCGACGGCGACGATGCAGACGTCCGGCCGCTGAGCCAAGCAGACGCGCACGGCCTCGGCGGCGTTCGATGCCTCGGCGACCACGCGCAGGCCATGAGGTTCGATCGCCTGCTTGATCCCCGCGCGAACACCGACCTGGTCATCCGCCACCATGACCCGCACCTCATCGGCGGCGGACGCGATCGAGCCGCGCCGCTTGGCCTCGTCTTCCGGCTTCGCCGGACGTCGCGATCCACGTGCCCCACTGCTGCTCTGGCCCAAACCGAAAACGTAGCATGGCCGGTCAGCGATTCCAGAGCGTTCAGTCCTGAACGCAGGAGGGGCGACGGAGCCCATTGGCGCGGCCCTCGCGAGCCGGCAGACTGCCCCTAGTCAATTGGGCGCATGAAGGCACGCATCGGATGATCAGGTTCTCACGTCTACGCGGGGCGGCGGCCATTCCAGGCTGCCTGCTGGCGATCGCCGTCAGCTGGTGGATGCTCGCCGGCGTGGCCTTGGCGGCACCGCCGGCGCAAAGCACGGCGCCGGTGATCGCGGGTACTCCTGAGCCAGACCAGGTCCTGACACTGACGCCGGGCACATGGACCGATATCACCCCGCCGGCGACGGTCACGGACCAGTGGGAGAGCTGTAGCGGTGGTACCTGCAACGCGGTAGGCACGGCCTCGCAATTCCAGGAAACCTGCAGCGGTGGTACCTGCAGCGTCGTAGGCACACCTTCGCCATACCAGGTGGCTCCAGCGGATCTCGGACACACGATCGAGGTGGTCGAGAGCGCCACCGACGCCACCACGACCGCGTCGGTGCCCGGCCTTTCCTCCAACGTGCTCGGACCGGTGACCGGTAACACCGCTGTACCCGCGGTAACCGGCATCGCTCAGGAGGGGCAGGTGCTGACCCTGACCAAGGGCAAATGGGCTGGTTCGCCCGCTCCGAACGTCGCCGACCAGTGGGATAGCTGCAGCGCTGGTAGCTGCCGCCCGGTAGGCGTTCTCAACAGCACGACCTACATTCCGGGCCCAACTGATGTCGGACGCACGATCCAGGTGGCCGAGACGGCGACCTACGCTGGCTCACCAGCCCCGGTACAGACCGTCACCTCCGCGCCGGTCGGGCCGGTCGCACCTCTTACCGTCCCCGCGGCCGCCACGGTGCCGACGATCTCTGGAACACCACAGCAGGGGCAGACGCTGACCCTGACCCAGGGTGTCTGGGCCAACAGTCCGGCTTCGATCACCGACCAGTGGGAGCAATGCAGCCCCCTCGGTGGCGGCTGCACGACGATCCCGGGCCAGACCGGTCCCACCTACACCCTGGGGCCGGGCGAAGTCGACCATACGATCGCGGTGGTCGAGACCGCGAGCAACGACGGTGGCGCCGGGCTCTCGGCGAGCTCCCCCGGGACCGCAGTCGTGACAGCGACGAGCAGCACGTCGGTCGTGGCCTTCTCCACGAACTCCCCTACGGCGGACCAAACGGTGACCCTGGTGGCGACCATCACCTCCAGCTCGGGGAACGCCAGTCCGCACGGATCGTTGACGTTCTTCAATGGATCCAGCGCGATCAGCGGCTGCGCCGGCAAGCAGGTCAACGGCGGTCAGACCGTCACGGTCATCTGCCCGGCTTCCTTCGCGGCCGGCACCGCCCAGATTTCCGCCTCATACGTGCCCGACCAGTCGTCGCTCGTGGTGGGCTCGAGCAGCGCGCCCACAACGGTGACCGTCGGCAAGGATGGGACGTCGATCTCCCTGGCGGTAACCAATCCGGTTGCGCAGGGCGGGCACGCGACGTACGCCGCCACGCTGGTGCTCCCGGGCAGCAACTCCGGTCCCACCGAGCCGACCGGCTCGATCGAGTTCATCGATGGCGGTCAACCGATCAGCACCTGTCTCAGCCAGCCGCTGAGCAACCTCACGGCGACCTGCACCGTCTCGTACGCGGCGCGAGGGCCGCACGACATCTCGGCGGTCTACGGCGGAGACGCCAATTTCACGGCGGCGACCTCGTCGACCAGTGCAGTCCAGGTCGTCGGTAGCAGCAACCCGACCGCCGTGCTCGGACTCGTGGGCTCGACGCTCCAATGGACGTTCTTCTACCACCCCACCTACACCACCGTGCTCATGCTCAAGGCCTTTGCGATCGGCAAGGGGACGACCATGGTGGTCACCTGCCACGGGAAAGGCTGTCCGTACAAGACCATGCACCGCAAGGGACCGGTTCGCCACGTACTTAGCCTCGTGCCGCGCTCTCATCGCCCCCACCTGCGGGCCGGGGCACGGATCACGGTGCGCCTGACGCATCGGCACTGGGTCGGCAAGTACTACTCGTTCACGGTCCGCAAGCGCCGCGCGCCGCTGATCAAGGTGTCCTGCCTGGCGCCCGGCAAATCCACCCCCGGGGTGGGTTGTTGAGGCCGGTCCCCGGTCGATCGCGCACGCGATCGGCGGTTCGAAGGAGCGGATAGCGCGGGTTAGCCGACCCTTCCGCGAGAGCTGATCACGCCATATTCACAGGCATTCACAAGAATGCTACAATTTCGCTAACTAGCATTAGGGTTGGGTGATCGTCCCGCAGGACGGATCGTCCTGACCGGGGTGGTACGCGCGGGGGGTCGGTCATGAGACGCCTGGGGCAGCGCCTGCTTGGGCCTGCCGGGATCCAGCAGAACGCCGATGAGGGATTTTGGGCTCGGTCGCCGGGCACCGATCATCTCGACGTCGGCATGCCCGCTCGAGCTGAGGCGTCGAGGCAGCCAGGCGCGCCTTCGGCGCTCGTGATCGCCGTCGTTTCGGGGATCGTGATCGCGCTGGAGCTTTTCCGGCCGTTTCACAGCGTCGATCCTGGCGCTCGTGCTGCGCTCGAGACCGCGATCGCGGTTGTCGCGATCCTCACCGCCCGCCTCCTCATGGAGGCCTTCGACCGTAGCCGCCAGATGCGGGAGCTACTGCTGCTCTCTGCGTTGCTCACCGCCTCACTCTCTGACTTCGGGTACTGGGCCGGACCTGCGCTCACCGGGGTGCGGAGTCCGACGTCCGGCGCCGCGCGCCTCGCCTGCGAGCTGATCGGCGCGCTCGCGTTCGCCGCAGCCGCGTTTGCGCCGCACAAGGCGATTGCCGAGCGTCGTCGCAGGCTGGCCAAATTCGCCACCGTGCTCGGCGTCGGCTCGGCGGTGCTTGGAGCGCTATTAGTGCAGGTCATCCTCGTGGACGGGGGCGCGAGCGCGGAAAATGCCGGGACTGTGAGCGCTGCCAACCATCCCGTGGCGCTCGGCGTACATGCGACCTCGGCAGCCATTCTGGCCGTCGCGGCGTTCGCGTTCGTTGCCGGCTCCTGGCGCGCAGAGAGCGGAAATGGACTTCTCGCCGGAGGCTGCCTACTGTTGGCAGGCGCAAACCTCCAATTTCTGGCGATCCCGGCAGTCGCGACTGACTGGGTCACCCCCCGCGAAGGCGCGCGCCTTGCCGCCTATGCCTTCCTGCTGGGAGGCGTGTACCTCCGCTACGCGAAGCTCCGACGCTACGAAGCCTATGTGGCGATCTGCTCAGAGCGTAAGCGGATCGCATGCGACCTACACGACGGGCTGGCGCAGGACCTGGCTTGCATCGCTGCCCAGGGACAGCGACTCGGCTGCGAGCTCGGACCCGAGCATCCGCTCATGCTCGCCACCCGTGACGCGCTCGCCATGTTGCGCGGGACGATCGCAGATCTCACCGCCTCCACCGCTCCCACCCCGGAGGCGGCGCTGCGCCTGATCGCGCACGAGCTCGGGCATCGTTTCGACGTGCAGGTCGACGTGCGGATCGAAGCCGGCTCGCCGCTCAGGCAGGGCAGCCGGCGGGAGCTGGCCCAGCGTGACGACCTCATCCGCACCGCTCGCGAGGGGATCGTCAACGCGGCTGTGCACGGCAGCTCTCGCCACATCGATGTCGAGCTGCTGCGCCGACGAGGCACTCTCGTCGTGCGCGTCTCCGGTGACGGCCCGGAGATTCCCGATGGCCGGCCGGCCGGCTTCGGGCTGCGGCGCAAGCGCTCACATGATGGCTCTCGGTTCTCAGCGCAACGGCGACGCCCGGCCAGACGGCGGCACCGAGCTTGAACGGCGTGAATCCCTCCGACCGCTCTCGCAACACGCCGCTCAGCACGCGCTCAAGCCCCGGCCATTCAGCGCGCGCACGGGGCGGTGACCTCAAGGTCATCGTTGTCGATGATCACGAGCTGTTTCGCCGTGGGGTGACCGGCCTCCTCCAGGAGCGCGGCATCAACGTCGTCGGCGAGGCGGGACTTGCCGCGGACGCAATTCGGCAGGCGGCGGAGATAGGACCGTGCGTGGTGTTGATGGATCTGAGCCTGCCTGGGATGTCTGGGATCGAGGCGACACAGCGTCTGACGGCTGCGGCGCCGTTGGCGCGCGTCCTGGTGCTAACGGTCTTCGTCGACGATCAGCACATCATCGACGCGCTGCTGGCCGGAGCCTGTGGCTATGTGCTCAAGGATGCCCCGATTGAGCAGATCGTGGAGGGCATCCGGGCAGCTGCGCGCGGGGAAGCGCTGATCTCGCCGCGCATTGCCAGCCGCCTGGTGCGGCGTCTTCGCGAGCCTGACGAGGTCGAGCGCTCGGTTACGGGGGACGCACTGACGCCGCGCGAGCTCGAGGTCTTGGAGCTGCTTGCCCGGGGGCTCGACAACTCACAGATCGCAGGGGCCCTCTACCTGAGCCAGCACACCGTCAAGAACCACGTGTCCGCCATTCTCATGAAGTTGCAGGTCGAGAACCGGATTCAGGCCGCGGTGCGAGCGGTTCGCGGCGGCCTGGTCTGACGCGCGTTCACGCATTCCCCCCGGAAATCAAGTAGACGAGGGCGCACGGGATCGGCCAGGCGGGCATTACTGTTCAGGCGATGGATGGTGCCTGGCTCGCTCGCGCTCGCTGGCGATGGACCGGCGCTTGGATGTGGCCCACGTTCGTCGTCGCCGCGATCCTCGATGGGGTCATCGCCCACGTCCGTCCGCTGGCCGGGGACCGGCAGAGCTTCTTCGGTGGGGTGCTGGCCGGCCTGGTCCTCAACCTGCTGGCGGTCCTGTTCTTCTCCGGCGCCTTCGGCAAGCTGCTGCGTCGCCGGCGGACCGACCTCCCGATGGCGATCGCTC
>DATCFW010000467.1:0-8499 GCA_036509295.1 Solirubrobacteraceae bacterium
GGCGTACGTCTGCCCGTAGAACTGCGACGCGCTCACGTGGATCGACATCGCCGCCAGCTCGTCGCCGGCCTCGGCGGCGATCGCCCATTGGACGAACCCGAGATAGCTGGGGCCGATCGGGCCGATCGGGCCGGAGTGCCATGGCTGCTCGCGCAGCCAGCGCACCGTCGCCAGCCCGTCGGCACGCTCGTCGAACGGGCTGAACTCGCCGGCCGAGCCGAACGTACCCCGCACGCTCTGGATGACTACCTGCAGGCCACGCTCAGCGAGCAGCCGCCCGAGCAGGAGCCCCACGAACTGGCGCCGCCCGTAGGGCAAGCGGACGAGCACCGTCGGCTGCGGCCGATCGGCGCGGTCGCGGGCGACCCAGCGGTCTGACCGCAGCAGCGCGCCATCATCCGCCGCGGTGGCCAGGTCGCGCACGCACAACACGTCCCGCGTCTGCGGGCGCGGGAGGCGCATCATCCGGCCGAGGATCTCGCTGCCCAGACTCACCCGGCTGGGGATGGTAGGCAGACGCCGCTGGGCGCGACCGTGAGCGCTCGTGGGCCTCCCAGAACTTAGCCGGACCCGAACCGGCGGAGCGGCCCACCACCCGGAAACGGCGAGCCGCACACCTTGGCCGCCGCCGTGAACGCCGGCGACTGAGGATCGACGCTTCCCACCGAGATCTCGACGCCACCGGTGCTCGGGAAGACCGGATCGGGGTAGCTCGGGACACCGTGGGTGCGCATGCACTGGGCGAACCTGATCGCCAAGGTCGGGTTCGAGCTCGTTCCGGTGTTGGCGGCCGAGCCGGTCGCGCCACAGCCGGCGACGGCGGCGACAGCGCTGACGGCACACAGGGCGCTGACCACCGCGCTCAGATTGAGGCGCCGCGCGCGCATCGGCGAGTTGTAGGCCGCCCGGGATAACCACGGCGTAACCGCGTTATGCCACTGTTATCCGCCCCGGCGACGCCGGGCCGAGATAATGACCGCCATGCCCGACGAGGCCCGACTCACCCAGACGCCCAGCGGCCTCGTCCCCGAGGGACCGGGCTGGTTCGTGGTCAACGCCCGCGACGCGCGCTGGATGAACGGCCAGTTCGGCGCCTACACGCGGTTCGAGGGCGACGACCGGTTTGCCAGCATCGGCTTCAACGTTGCGGTGCTCGAGCCGGGCCAGCCGGCCTGCTACTACCACGGCGAGGACGAGCAGGAGGACTTCCTCGTACTGCGCGGCGAGTGCCTGCTGCTGATCGAGGGCGTGGAGCGGCCGCTGCGCGCATGGGACTTCGTGCACTGCCCGCCGTGGACCAAGCACGTCTTCGTCGGCGCCGGGGACGGGCCGTGCGCCGTGCTTGCGGTCGGTACCCGCCTCGCCGACGGAGTCGTCTACCCCGATTCCGAGTTGGCGCGGCGCCATGGCGCCGGCGTGGCGCGCGAGACCCGGGACCCGGCCACCGCCTACGCCGACCTGCCCGAGGACGCCGAGACGCCCTACCAGCCCGGCTGGCTGCCGGACGCGTGACCGCCGACCTCGCCGATCGCACGCTGCTCGTCACCGGCGCCAACACCGGCATCGGCCGCGCCACCGCCGCGGCGCTCGCCGGCCGTGGCGCGGAGGTGTTCATGACCGGCCGCTCGGCCGCCCGAACCCAGCCGGTGATCGATGAGATCGCGGCACGCACCGGCAATCAGCGGCTGCATTTCCTGACGCTCGATCTCGCTGACCTGGACTCGGTGCGGGCATGCGCCGAGGGTTTTCTGGCGACCGAACGGCCGTTGCACGCACTGATCAACAACGCCGGACTGGCCGGGCAGCGCGGCCTGACGGCGAGCGGGTTCGAGCTGGCGCTCGGCACCAACCACGTCGGACCGTTCCTGCTCACCGGCCTGCTGCTGGACCGGCTGCGGGCCAGCGCGCCGGCCCGGATCGTCAACGTGGCCAGCGTGGGTCACTACCGGGCCGCCGGCATCGACTTCGACGCGGTTCGCGCGCCGACACGCACCCGCACCGCGTTCGCCGAGTACTGCGTCTCCAAGCTGGGCAATGTCCTGCACGCCCAGGAGCTCGGCCGGCGGCTGTCCGGCAGCGGTATCACCACGTACTCCCTGCATCCCGGCACGATCGCCTCCGACGTCTGGCGCGCCGTGCCGTGGCCGATCCGCCCGCTGATGAAGCTGCGGATGGGCACCGTGCAGGACGGCGCCCGCACCCCGATGTACTGCGCCACCTCACCGGACGTCGCCAGCGACACCGGGCTCTATTACGAGGACTGTGCAACCAAGCCGGCGGCCGCCACGGCCACCCCCGTGCTCGGCCGTGAGCTGTGGGAGCGCAGCGAGGCGTGGGTCAGCGGCTCAGGCTGAGTCCCCGTTGCCGTCGGGGAGGCGCCAGCCGGGCCCGCACGGCAGCGTCAGCGCCGCCTCGGGACCCCAGGATCCGGGGGCGTAGGGAATCGGCGTCAGCGGCTCGTCGATGACTGGCGCACACACCTCCCATAGGCGCTCGATCTGCTCGGCGCGGGTGAACAGCAACCGCTCGCGCAGCATCACGTCGAGCAGGAGCCGTTCGTAGGCCTCGAGGCCGTCGGCGCCGTCGAACGCCTCCCCGACGTCGAGCGTGAACGCCGCGCGACCGAGATTGATGTCCGGTCCGGGGATCTTGGCTTGGACCTCGATCCGGACCTTCGGATCGTCGGACAGTTCGAACACCAGCTCGCTCGGGCGAAACGTCCGGCCGGGGTCCTGGTTGGGGAAGATCCGCAGCGGTGCCTCGGTGAAGCCGATCGTCACCGTGCGGCGACCCTCGGCCAACGACTTGCCCGTGCGCAGGTAGAACGGCACGCCGCTCCACCGCCAGGTGTCGACGTACACCTCGAGCGCGACGAACGTCTCCACCTGCGAGTCGTCGGCGACGGCATCCTCGTCGCGATATCCGTCGTACTGACCGAACACGACGCGGTCGCGATCGAGCGGCCGGACGGCGTCGAACAGCTTCGTGCGCTCCAGGTGCACCGCCTCGTCCTGCACCCGGGACGGCGGCTCCAGCGCCACGATCCCGAGGATCTGCAGCAGATGGGTGACGACCATGTCCCGGAAGCAGCCGGTCTGCTCGTAGAAGCCGGCGCGACCCTGGATGTCGAGCTTCTCGGGGACGTCGATCTGGACGTAGGAGATGTGGTCCCGGTTCCAGATCGGCTCGAACATGCCGTTGGCGAACCGCAACGCGAGGATGTTCTGGGCCGCCTCCTTGCCGAGGAAATGATCGATCCGGTAGATCGAGTCCTCCTCCAGCACCTCGTGCAGCGAGCCGTTGAGCGCCCGGGCGCTGGCGGCGTCGTGGCCGAACGGCTTCTCCACGACCAGCGAGCAGTTCTCCGCGATCCCGGTCTCACCGAGCATCGTCACCATGTCGGGCATCGCGCCGGGCGGCACTGAGAGGTACACCAGGCGCTCGCCGGTGGCGCCGATCTCGCGTTCGGCGTCGGTCACCGCCTGAGCGAGGCCGGAGCCGTCCTCGGCGCTGGAGGCGACGAAGCTGAGCCGTGCGGCGAAGTCCGGCCAGTGCTCGTCGAACTCGCCCCGACCGTACTCGTGGAGCGCCTGGTTGATCCGCTCGCGAAACTCGTCGTCGGTGCCGGGCGAATGGCGCCCCGAGCCGATGATCCGGAAATCCTCGGGCATGAGGCCCTCGCGGAACAGGTGAAAGAAGCCCGGAAACAGCTTGCGCTTGGCCAGGTCACCGGTCGCCCCGAACAGCACCAGGACCCGATTGGATGGACGCTCGCCCCCGCTCAACGGACTTCTCCCCCGTACATGCCGTCAACCTACACGGTCACGCTCGGCGGCCGCGGCGCCGGCCGGCCGCCGCCCCGCGGCGGACACCGTTGTCAGCCCGTGACCACCGTGTTCACACGCGGTTAGGGCCGGTTTGGACCCGTCCGGACGGGTGGATACTGGACGATGTGAACCGCGGACGAGTTCTGGGGCGTCGGCGCGCCGTGCGGTTGGGCTGGGCGCTGGCCGGAGTCCTGACGGCGATCTCGATGGCGCTGGCGGTGACCGGCTTCGGCCAGGACCGGCCGGCCTCCTCGACGGCCCCCGGTCCCGGCCGGCGGCCCGCGGCCGGCCGCACCGGGCCGGCGGTGCCCGCCGCGGTGACGGTGTCGGCGAATGCGGCGATGGCCCCGGTGCCCCGCTCCTACCTCGGCCTGTCCACCGAGTACTGGGCGCTCCCGCTGTGGTCGCCGTCCATGTCGCTGCTGGAGCGCGCGCTGTCGCTGGTGCGGGTGAGGGGTGACGGGCCGCTCGTGCTGCGGGTCGGTGGCGACTCGGCCGACCACTCCTTCTGGGATCCCGACGCCGCGCCGATGCCCCGCTGGGCATTCACGCTCGCGCCGAGCTGGCTGCGCGAGGCGCGGCAGCTCGTCAGCCGCCTGGGCATCAAGCTCATCATCGATCTCAACCTGATCACCGACTCGCCCGCGACCGCATCGCAGTGGGCCCGGGCCGCCGAGTCCGGGCTGCCCCACAGCAGCATCATCGCGTTCGAGGTGGGCAACGAGCCGGACATCTACAGCCGCGCGGACTGGCTCGCGATCACCGCCGGCAGCCGCTTCGCCGCCAGGCCATCGCCCGGCCGCTCGCTGCCGGCAACGCTCACCGCCCGCCACTACGTCGGCGACTTCGGCGAGTACTCGCGCGCGCTGGCGCAGGTGGCGCCGCACACCGTCCTCGCCGGACCCGCGCTGGCCAACCCGGTCACCCATCGGCGCTGGGTGACGGCCCTGATCGCCGGGGCGGACCACTCGCTCGGGCTGGTCACGATCCACCGCTACCCGTACTCGGGCTGCGCCGGGCGCCGCGGCTCGGCCTCCTACGCCACGATCGGGCGGCTACTGAGCCCCGCCGCCTCCACCGGCATGGCGAGCGCGCTGACACCCGAGGTGGACGCCGCTCATGACGCCGGGCTGCCGCTGCGGCTCACGGAGCTCAACTCGGTCAACTGCGGTGGCCGCGACGGGGTCAGCAACGCGTTCGCCACCGCCCTGTGGGCGTCCGACGCGCTGTTCGCCCTGCTGCGGGCCGGCGTCGACGGCGTCAACCTGCACGTCCGGGCTGACGCTATCAACGCACCGTTCGCAATCACCGCCGGCCGGCTCGAGGCCCGGCCGCTCCTCTACGGGCTGATCATGTTCGCGCGCGCGCTCGGCCCGCGGGCGCGGCTGGTGACGGTCTCGGCCCGGCACGCGCGGTCGCTGAGCCTGAGCGCGTGGGCGGTGAGAACCGGCGCCGACACGCTGCACATCGTGCTGATCGACAAGAGCCGGCGATCGGCCCGGGTGTCACTGCGGCTGCCGGCGACCGCCGACGCCGCCGTTCAGCGGCTGCTCGCGCCGTCGGCGCGCGCGATCACCGGCGTAACCCTGGGCGGACAGTCGCTCGCGAGCGATGGGCGCTGGCAGGGCACGGCGACCGATCAGACGGTGGCCCCGCGACGCGACGGCGGCTACGTCGTCAGCGTCCGCGAGCAGAGCGCGGCGCTCATCAGCGTGCGCGTGCGCCCGGGTGCCCTGGGCGTGATGCGGACCTCGACCTCCGCGGTCGCCACCGCCGTGCCGCCGGCTACTGGTGCCCGGCGACCGCGTGGGGCCGGTAGGGCTCCTCGAGCCGCTCGATCTCCTCAGCGCTGAGCGCGAGCTGCTCACCGGCGAGCGCGTCCTCGAGGTGCGTCAGCTTGGTCGCGCCGACGATCGGCGCCGTGACGCCCGGCCGATGCAGTAGCCACGCCAGCGCCACCTGCGCCGTCGAGACCCCGCGCTGCGACGCCACCTCGTCGGCGCGATCGACGACGTTGAAGTCGACGTCAGGCGTATACAACGACTCGGCGAACGCGTCGGTCTGCGCGCGCGGGGTCAGACGATCGCCCGAGCGGGTGCGGTTGCCGGCGAGCATCCCCCGAGCGAGCGGGCTCCACGGGATCACGCCGACGCCCTGGTCGATGCACTGGGGGATCATCTCGCGCTCCTCCTCGCGGTAGATGAGGTTGTAGTGGTTCTGCATCGACACGAACCGCGTCGTCGCCGCCGCCTGGGCCTGCGCAAACTGCCACGCCCACATGCTGCTGGCGCCGAGGTAGCGGGCCTTGCCCGCCCTGACGACGTCGTGCAGGGCGTCCATCGTCTCCTCGATCGGCGTGCTCGGATCAAAGCGGTGGATCTGGTAGAGGTCGACGTAGTCGACGCCCAGGCGTGACAGCGACGCGTCGATCGACGCCATGATGTGCTTGCGCGACAGTCCCTGCCCGTTCTCCCCCGGCATCGTCCGCCCATTGACCTTGGTGGCGAGGACGTACTCCTCGCGGGTTCCGAACAGCGTGCGCAGCAGGTTGCCGGTGAGGACCTCGCTCTCACCGCCGTTGTAGACGTCGGCGGTGTCGAAGAAGGTGATCCCGCCGTCGACCGCGCGACGCAGGATCGGCGCGGCGCCGTCCTCGTCGAGCGTCCACGGCCGGCTCGCATGCGTGCCGTAGCTCATCATGCCGAGGCACACCCGCGAGACGCGCAGTCCGGTGCGGCCGAGGTTCACGTACTCCATTGGGGCTCTCCCTTGTCGAGGTTCACGGCCAGTGGCGCTCGATCCCGGCGGCGACGCGCTCGCCGATTATGCCCCGGTGCGACCGGCCACTCAGCCAACTCCCAGGCGCCTGGGCTCAATCCCCCGCCGATCGTGCCGACAACCAGGGTGGAACCCTCCCTCGACCCTTGGAGTCCCATGTCCGTTCCCTCGATCGGTGGCGCAAGCGACCCATCCACGATTCAGCAGGCCCTGGTGCAGAGCGCCGCTGGGCATCACCACCACCACGGCGGCGGCGGCGCCGGCGCCGCCCAGGGGGCTGACCAGAACTGGGACTCGGCGCTGCTCGCCGCGCTCGGCGATGGCGACTCATCGTCCTCGTCCTCGTCCTCGTCCTCATCCTCGACGACCGACTCGTTGATGCAGGCGCTGACCGGCTCGTCGTCAAGCACCGACGGCTCGACGTCCGCGACGGACCCGCTGCTGTCGCTGCTCACCGACCCCTCGGCGTCCTCGAGCACCGACGGCTCGGCGTCGGGGTCGGCGTCGGCGTCGGCCACCGCGACCGACCCGCTCGCCGCGCTGCTCACCAACAGCACGTCGAGCACCGACCCGCTGCTCACGTCGTTGTCTGACCCGACGAACTCCGCCAACGCCGCGAGCGCGGTTCAGTCCACCGATCCGAGCCTGGCCGCTATCGGGCTCAGCACCTTGGGCTGAGCCGGCCACGGGCACAGATCAGGGCAGGAACAGCAGGCCCTGCGGCACCAGGGCCGCTCCACGGAGTGCGAGCGGAGCGATGGCGCCTGACTGCGGGTTGACCTCGCCGAGATAGTTCGCCGGAAAGCCCGGCCCCGGGCATGTGCTCGGAGCGGTGCCCTCGTCACAGGGGGTCGTGGCCGCGATCTCGGAGCCTCGCTGAAACGGCCCGGTGACCACAGGAACGGTCTCGTTGGAGTCGGGATCGGTGAGACCGAGACGCACGCGCTGACCGCGCGTGGCGCCGCTCGGGTTGGCCACGGTGGCGCGCGCCTCGTCGGAGAACACCGCGTGCAACCGCGCGACGTGGGTGCGGGTGTCGATGATCGCCCGGTACACCGCCGGGTACGCCGCCTGCGGCGCCGGCGTGCCGGTCGTACCCGAGGGCGCCACCGGCCGCGATTGCCGCGAGCGCGGCGACTGTCGTCAGCGTGCCGATCATGGCGCTGCGCGCCCAGGCAAGTCTTCCCATGCGAATGCGGTCTCCTTGTTGCGGCGTCTGACGACGGGTGCGCCGACGGCTGCGCGACGCCGAAGCGCGGCCGGCACCGCTGCGGCGCAACCTAGCCGCCGTCGCGTTCCGCGGTGAGTCCAACGTGTGACCGAGGTGGGGGCATAACCGGGGACCAACACACCGCACTAACCTCACGGCGTACCCCTGCCTGGAGGCCGACATGAGCACTACGACGAGCACCCCATCGCTGCGCGACCGCCCGGCCTGGAGCGCCCTGGCGACGCACCACGACGAGATGAGCGGGCGGCATCTCCGTCAGCTGTTCGCCGATGACGCGGGACGGGGCGAGCGGATGGTGGCGCAGGGCGCCGGCCTCTTCCTCGACTACTCCAAGAACCGGATCACCGACGAGACGCTCACCCTCCTGCTCGCACTGGCACAGGAGTCCGGGCTGGCGGAACGCACTGCGGCGATGTTCCGCGGGGACCGCATCAACGTCTCGGAGAACCGCTCGGTGCTCCACGTCGCGCTGCGCATCCCGAAGGGAGGCTCGCTGATCGTCGATGGGGTCAACGTCGTCGACCAGGTCCACGAGGTGCTCGATCGAATGTCCGCGTTCGCGCAGCGGGTCCGCTCGGGCGAGTGGAAGGGCCACACCGGCAAGGCGATCCGCAACGTGGTCAACATCGGCATCGGCGGCTCGGACCTCGGGCCGGTGATGGC
>DATCFW010000468.1:0-4521 GCA_036509295.1 Solirubrobacteraceae bacterium
CTAACCCGGAGGCGGCTCGGTGCAGCTCGCGGCCGCCCGGGGAGCGAACCGCGAGAACACGTCGGCCAGGGTGTCCAGCTCGCCGTCGCGCAGGTGATCGAAGAACGCGCTCTGGATCTGGGCGAAGTGCGTCGCCTGGGCGGCACGCATCAGCTCCAGCCCGGCCGGCGTCAGGTGAGCCTCGACGGCGCGCGCGTCCTGCGAACAGGGTTTGCGCTCGATCAGGCCGCGCGTCTCGAGCAGCACCGCGACCCGCGACACTCGGCTGAGGCTGAGACCGGCCTGCGCGGCGAGCGACGACAGCCTCAGGCACCGGCCCGGCGCCGCCGCCAGGCGAGCCAGCAGCTCCAGGCCGCTGAGACTCAGGCCGTAGCGCGATTCGAGCTCGGCGTCGAGCCGCCGCGTGAGCTGCTTGTGGGTCTCGAGCAGTCCGATCCAGGCATCCGCGTGGCGCGGTGACCACTCGGCCACGCCATCCTCCCCGACCCGGAACGGGAGCTGCGGCGACGAAGGGCGGGTGGCGGACATGACTCCCCTCCTATTCTACCGGGTTGCTTGTCAGCGCAAGCACCGCTCGCCGCGCACGGTCCCGCCTGCCGGCCATCGACCGGTCCCACGCGCGGCGGCCAACTGCAGCGCGGGGACCGCCAATCACGGAGCCGGGCGGCGATACTGCGCGTATGCGCGCACTGACCGACGCCGCCGACACCCCGTTTGACTCCCCGTACGGCCACGGGTTTCTCCGCATCGCGGCGGCGGTGCCGCATGTGCGCGTCGGTGATCCCGCGTTCAACGGCGAGCGCACGATCGAGCTCGCCGGCCTCGCCCACGAGCGCCACGTCGCGCTCGTCATCTTCCCCGAGCTGGGACTAGCGGCGTACTCGAGCGAGGACCTGCTCCATCAGGAGGCCCTCCTGGACGGCGTGGCGACCGCCCTGGCCGCCATCGTCTCCGCCAGCGAGCGGCTGCGCCCGGTGATCGTCGTCGGCGCCCCGGTTCAGGCCGAGGGCGGCCTGTTCAACGCCGCGGTCGTCATCCACCGCGGCCGGATCCTCGGGGCGGTCCCCAAGAGCTTCCTGCCGGAGTACCGCGAGTTCTACGAGAAGCGCCAGTTCCGCGCCGCCCGGGACCTCGTCGGCGACGAGCTGCGGCTGCTCGGTCAGACGATCCCGTTCACGCCGGAGATGGTATTCGCGTGTCGCGATCTCCCGTCGTTCGTGCTCGGCGTCGAGATTTGCGAGGACCTGTGGACGCCGATCCCGCCGAGTACCTACACCGCCATGGCCGGCGCCACCGTGCTCGCCAACCTGTCCGCCAGCAACATCACGATCGGCAAGGACGACTACCGCCGGATGCTGTGCGAGGCCCAGTCGGGCCGGGCGATCGCCGGATACCTCTACACCGCGGCGGGGCTCGGCGAGTCGACCACCGACGTCGCCTGGGACGGGCAGGCGCTCATCTACGAGAATGGGCAACTGCTGTGCGAGTCCGAGCGCTTCTCCGACGCCGAGGAGCTGATCGTCGCCGATCTCGACCTCGACCGGATCCTCTCTGACCGGATGAGCACGAGCAGCTATGGCGACTCGCTGCACGACGCGCACGAGCGGTTGCGGCGGATCCGGCGGATCGAGTTCGACCTCGGCGTGCCGACGGACGCGTTCGCCCTGCAGCGACGGGTCGAGCGCTTTCCCTACGTCCCGGCCAACCCCGTGAGCCGTAACGAACGCTGCGCGGAGGTCTACAACATTCAGGTCCGCGGACTGCAGACGCGGCTGCTGGCGACCGGGATCCAGAAGATCGTCATCGGGGTGTCAGGCGGTCTGGACAGCACCCATGCGCTCACCGTGGCGGCCCGCGTCGTCGATCGGCTCGGCCTGCCGCGCACCAACGTGCTCGGCTACACGCTGCCCGGCTTCGCCACCAGCGCGCGCACCTTGCGCAACGCCCACGCGCTGATGAAGGCCCTCGGGGTCAGCGCCGCCGAGATGGACATCCGGCCGGCCGCGACGCAGATGCTGCGAGACCTCGGCCACCCCGCCGCCGACGGCGCCCCCGAGTACGACGTCACCTACGAAAACGTGCAGGCCGGTGAGCGCACCTCGCATCTGTTCCGCCTGGCCAACTATCACCAGGGCCTCGTGCTCGGCACCGGTGACCTGTCAGAGCTCGCGCTCGGCTGGTCGACGTACGGCGTCGGCGATCAGATGTCGCACTACAGCGTCAACGCGTCGGTCCCCAAGTCGCTGATCCGGTTCCTGCTGCGCTGGGCGATCGACACCGACCAGTTCAGCGCCGATGCCAACGAGGTGCTCGCCGACGTGCTGGAGACGGCCATCTCCCCGGAGCTGATCCCGGCCGGCGCCGACGCCGATCACGACGGCCCCGAGCAGGACAGCGAGGCGACGGTCGGGCCCTACGAGCTCCAGGACTTCTTCCTCTACTACGTGCTGCGCTTCGGCTACCGGCCGAGCAAGGTGGCCTACCTCGCGCAGCACGCCTGGGCTGACCGCCGGCGCGGCGAGTGGCCCGATCTGATCCCCGGCGAGGATCACCACGAGTACTCGCTGCCGGAGATCCGGCACTGGCTCGAGGTGTTCCTGCAGCGCTTCTTCCAGACCAGTCAGTTCAAGCGCTCAGCCCTGCCCAACGCGCCGAAGGTCGGCTCCGGCGGCTCGCTGTCACCGCGCTCGGACTGGCGCGCGCCCTCTGACAGCCAGGCGACGGCGTGGATCGACGAGTTGCACGCGCGGGTCCCCGAGGGGTAGCGTCGGTGGCGTTGGAGGCCACCGGGCACGGAGCCCCGGCGGTGCCTCAGGCGGCCTCGGAGTAGAGCTCCTGCGCCTCCACCGCGGCGACCAGCTCGCGCTCATCGATGCTCACCGCCGGGCGCGCCGAGGTGAGAACGACGCCGCCGATCGCGATCGCCGAGATCACCAGACCGGCACCGACCGCCAGGGCCAGGTGCAGCCCGCTGGCCAGCGCCGCCGACGAGGTGCCCCCGCTCGCCAGCACGTCCTTGACCCGGCTACTGGACAGCGTCGCCAGGACGGCGAGGCCGAGTGCGCCGCCGACCTGCATCGAGGTGTTGACCAGGCCGGAAGCGAGGCCGGCCTCGCTCGGGGCGGCGCCCGACATCGCCACCGTCATCAGCGACGGGAAACCGAGTCCGGCGCCGATGCCGATCAGCAGCATCACCGGGAGCAGGCGGCTCAGGTACGCGGCGTGGACCGGCGCGGTGGCGAACAGGATGAGCCCGATCGCCATCAGCACCAGTCCCGGCAGCAGCGTCGCGCGCGGCCCGATCTTCATGTTCAGGCGCGGTGCCACGAACAGCGACATCGTTCCGATTGACAGCGCCACCGGCAGGTAGGCGAGCCCGACCTGGATCGGGTCATACCCCAGCACCCGCTGCATGTAGACGGCGCCGAGGAAGAACATCCCGAAGATTCCGGCAATCATCAGCATCTGCACCAGGTTGGCACCCGACACCGCGCGTGAGCGGAAGATGCGCAACGGGATGAGCGGCGTCTTGGCCCGCGCCTCGCGGAGGATGAACGCGGCCAGCAGCGCGACCGCGGCGCCGCCCAGGATGAGCGTGTGAGCCGATCCCCAGCCGTAGTCGCTGGTCTTGACGATCGTGAAGACGGCGAGCATCAGCGTGCCCGTGACCAGCGTGGCTCCGGGAAGATCGGCACCGGCCCGCAGACCGATCCCGGCGTCGGCCGCCACCACCCGCACCGCCAGCAACAGCGTCAGGAGACCGATCGGCAGGTTGACGAAGAAGATCCAGTGCCAGCTCAGCGCCTGGGTGAGCACGCCGCCGGCGAGCAGACCGATCGACGCGCCGCCGGACGCGACGAAGCTGAACACGCCCATCGCCTTGGCCAGCTCACGCGGCTCGGGGAACATGGTGACGATCACGCCGAGGATGACCGACGAGGTCATCGCGCCGCCGGCGCCCTGGATGAACCGGGCGGCGACGAGCACCGCCTGGGACTGGGCCAATCCGCACGCCACCGACGCGGCGGTGAAGATCCCCAGCCCGATCAGGAACATGCGCTTGCGGCCGACCAGGTCGCCGAGCCGTCCCGCCAGCAGGAGCAGCCCGCCGAACGCGATCAGGTACGCGTTGACCACCCACGCCAGGTTGGAGGTGGTGAACCTGAGGTCGCGCTGAATCGACGGCAACGCGACGTTCACGATCGTCTGGTCAAGGACGATCATCAGCATTCCGACGCACAGCACGATCAGGGCGATCCAGCGGGCCCGGTCGCTCATCGGCGGCTTCGCGTGGGCCGGGGCTTGCGTCACTGACATCTTGGCGACTCCTCTCGTTGCAACTGATTTGCTGACGGATCACACCGTATCAGATAGTTCTGTACAAGATTATCTGGTACTGATGTTGTGCGCTGAACCGGGGCCCGGTTCGGGCGATGCGATTCCGTGCCGCTACGAGGGCGACGAACGACGGGGCCGGAAATGGACAGTCGGCGCGATCACCGGATCGAGCCCACGACGGCT
>DATCFW010000469.1:0-4963 GCA_036509295.1 Solirubrobacteraceae bacterium
GGGTGCGAGCTGGCGGCGGCGTGCAGGCTGGCGTGCCGGCCGGGCGAGTCGTCGCAGCAGCCGACGTGCCCGCACTCCAGGCAGATCCGCAGATGCAGCCACACCCCGCCGGCGCGCAGGCAGTCCTCGCAGCCGTCCACCGATTCGGGCAGCTCGGTGATCTCGATGCTGTTCAGGTGGGTGCAGGATGGTGCCGATTGGCTCATGACCCCAGCATCGCAAAGTCGTCAAGCCGGCGTCCGAGACCGCGGATATGTCCGCGATCGGCTGACAGACGTGTTTCATCGGACTAGGCTCCGGCGATGCCCTGGCAATGGCCCGTCGGCGCGTTGCTCGCGTTCGCGCTCGCGGTCCTGACGACTCCCGCCGGCGTCTCCGGGGCCGTCCTGCTGTTGCCGATCCAGCTGAGTGTTCTGCACGTCCCCAGCCCAGCGGTGACGCCGACCAACCTCCTGTTCAACGTCGCGGCCACGCCGGGAGGATTGCTGCGGTCTGGCCGGGAGCAGCGTCTGGGAGGTCCGCTGACGCGGGTCCTGATCGCCGGCACCCTACCGGGAGTGGTCGCCGGCGCCATCCTCCGAGTCGAGGTCTTCTCGGGTTCCCGCAGCTTCACGGTCATCGCGGCGCTCGTCCTGCTCCCGCTTGGGCTCTGGTTGCTGGTGGGCGCGCAGAATCTCGCCCGGCCGCGACCGGAGCCGACGACCCGCCACCGGCGGATGACGTGTCTGCTCGCGGTCATCGTCGGAATCATCGGCGGCATCTACGGGATCGGCGGCGGCTCGATCCTCGCCCCGATCCTGATCGCCGTCGGGTACTCGGTCTACGAGGTCGCTCCGGCGACGCTGGCCGCGACGTTTCTGACTTCGATCGCCGGCATCTGCACCTACCAGGCGCTGCAACTCACTCACTCCGGGGCGATCGCGCCCCAGTGGGTCCTGGGCGCCTTTCTCGGCGCGGGCGGTTTCGCCGGCAGCTATTGCGGAGCGCGGCTGCAACGACGGCTTCCGGAGCGGAGCCTTCGTCGCCTGCTCGGGCTCATCGCCTGTCTCGTCGCCGCCCGCTACCTCCAGACCGCGTTCTCGCCGTCAGGACCCGTTGGAAACACGCGCACGGCGGACGGCGCGACCCTGAGGCCCACGAGCTGACCCGGGACCAATGCCGGAGTGCCGTCGCGTTCCGGGGGCCACCGCACCGTGAAGCGCGTCAGGCGGATGAGCGCAGCGCCATGCTCCTGGCTCACGCTCACCACCGAATCGACGAGCGAGCTGTCCGCGGCGTCGTGGAGCTCCACCTCCCACGGGTGCACGGCGATCTGCACGGTACCCGTGGCATGAGTCGCGCTCATCAGCTCGCCGCCGCCGGCCAGCCCGATCGCTGATCCGGACCCCGCCGGCTCGGCGATCCCGGCAACGACGTTGGCGCCGGTGAGACCCGCGACCAGCGCAGTCGCTGGATGGGCGATCAGATCGGAGGCGGTGGCCAGCGCAACGAGCCGGCCACGGTCGACGACACCGATCCGCTGGGCCAACGCAGTCGCATCCTCGAAC
Organism: Solirubrobacteraceae bacterium; assembly: GCA_036509295.1. Lineage (GTDB taxonomy): Bacteria > Actinomycetota > Thermoleophilia > Solirubrobacterales > Solirubrobacteraceae > Palsa-465. The sequence continues at coordinate 1,548 of DATCFW010000469.1, forward strand.
GAGTGGGTGACGAGCAGAGTTGGCAGGTCCAGCCCGGCGAGGAAGTCCGCGAGATCACCGCGCAGCTGCCGGCGGGTGATGGCATCGAGTGCGGCAAACGGCTCGTCGAGCAGGAGCACTCGAGGCTCGCGGGCGAGGGCGCGGGCCAGCGCCACCCGCTGCCGCTCGCCTCCGGAGAGCTGACCGGGAAGCGCCGACGCGAGGTGGCCGACACCCACGCGCTCAAGGAGATCGGGACGATCGCGCTTGGCGGCGAACCGGACGTTGCCGGCGACGGTGAGGTGGGGGAACAGCCCGTAGTCCTGCGGGACATAGCCGACTCTGCGCCGCTCCGGCTCCAGGTGAATGCGGCGGTCGGTCTCAAACCAGACGTCGGGACCCAGCGCGATCCGGCCGGCGCTCGGCCGGTCGAGGCCGGCAACGGTCCTCAGCAGAGAGGTCTTGCCCGCGCCGGACGGACCGATCAGGGCGACTGTCTCGGCGCCGATGGTCAGTGCTGCGCGAAGCTCGAACGTTCGCCGCGGAAGAACGATGTCGATGTCGAGTGGATCCATGAGCGCATCGCCAGTTTGGAGATCAGCAGAACCGCGGCACTCACGATGATCAGCAGCACACCCACCGCGATCGCCTGGTCGAGATTGGCGTCGAACAGGGAGTACACCGCAAGCGGCAGCGTCTGGGTAGAGCCCTGGAAACTCCCGGCGAACAGAATCGTGGCGCCGAATTCTCCGATCCCGCGGGCGAACGCAACCGCCCCCGCCGCCCCGAGACCGGCTCCGGCCAGCGGTGTCGCGACCCGCAGCATTCGCCGCACGGGACCAGCTCCGAGGGTTCCGGCCACGTCGAGCAGAGTGGCGTCGACGGCCTCGAACGCGGCAATCGCTCCACGCAGGTAGAACGGGCCGGCGACGAAGACGATCGCGATGACCACCGCCGCTTGGGTGAACGCGAGGTCGATCCCGAGCGCGGTGAAGGTGTGTCCGAGCAGGCCGAAGCGTCCGAACGCCGTCAGCAGGCCGAGGCCGGCGACCGCCGGCGGGATCACCAATGGGATCTCCACCAGCGTGACCACGATCGTTCGTCCACTGAAGCGGTGGCGCGCGATGACATAGGCAAACGGCGTGCCGAGCGCGATGACGATCAGGAGGGCGATCGCGTTGGTCTTCAGCGAGACGAGAATCGCGGCGGTCGCCACGCTCGCTCCGAACCCGTCGATCAACTGATCGATCGGCTGGTAGGTGATCAGCGCCACGATGGGGAGCAGGAGGAAGGCGAGCACGACGCCGACGGTGGTGACTGCGCTGAGCATCAGCAGCCCGCGAGTCAGCGTGGCCCTCCGCCGTCGCTCGGCTCCGGCCCGGACTGCGGCCTGCTCGCCGGCGCTCATGGCTTTCCGAACCCGGCCGCTGCAAGCTTGGCCTGCCCGGCGGGCGACAGGACCGTCCCCACGAACGCTTGCGCGGCGGCCGGCGCCTTGCTGTGCTTGACGACGGCGATGAAGTCCTCCGCTTCCGGCTTGGCCTTGGCGGGCAGCCGAACCACGGTGACCTTGCCCTTGGCGGCATCCGCATCGGTGATGTAGACGAAGCCGGCATCTGCCTGTCCCAGCGCGACCTCGGCGACGGTCTGCGTCACGTCGGTGGTCTGGCTGACTACGTTCTTCATCGCGGCGGACGTCATGCCGAGATTTGCGAAGGCGGTCCGGGCGTAATCGCCGCACGGGACCGTCGCGTTACAGATCACGAGTTTGACCCCTGGTTTGGTGATGTCGCTCACCGAGGCGATGTGGGCGGGATTGCGCGTGGGCACGATGAGCACCAGGGTGTTGGTGGCGAACTCGACTGGCTTGCCGACCAGCCCCTTGGCGTACAGCGCCGCCGGCTGCTTCGGACTGGCCGCCGCGAACACATCGGCCGGCGCGCCTTGCTCGATCTGGATCTCCAGCGCGCCGGATCCCCCGAATGTGTACTTCGCGTTCGGATCGATCCGCGGCATGACGTCGGTCAGCGACGCCGCCGCGAACACCGTCGGATCAGGCCCGCCCGACGCAGCCGTCGAGCGTGTCGGGACCGCGCCCCCGACCGCCGTCGAGGTGGTGCTCGAACTGCTTGATCCACAGCCGGCCGTGACCGCCGAGAGCCCGATGACGGCGAGTGCCGCGAGTCGCCTGGCGCAGGATACGGTCATCAGACACTCCCTTCTCTCCGGGTGACAGAATATGGGCACAGTACTAGGATCATGGCAATGAAGCCGGGATCAGCGATCCGCGAGCGACGTCTCGAGTGCGGACTCACCCAGGCCGAACTGGCGAGCCGGGCCGGGGTGAGCCGCCAGCTGGTAGCCGCCGTCGAGGCGGGACGCAACGTGCCGGCGGTGGATGCTGCGCTCGGGCTTGCGCGGGCGCTGGCCTCCACCGTCGAGGACCTGTTCGCCGAGCCCCGGGACACCGAGAGCGCCGCCATCGGGGAGCCGCAAGGCGACGGCCAGGTGCGGGTTGGCCGGGTCGCCGAACAGCTCGTGACCGCCGAGCTGCCCGATCATGGCGTCGCCGGGACGGGCTGGGCGAAGGCCGACGGCGTCGTCGAGGCCGGCCGGCTCCGCCTGTTCGCGGGCGCGGTGCCGGCGGGCCTCGTGCTCGCCGGTTGCGATCCCGCGTTAGGTGTGGCCGAGCGAATGCTCGACGGACTCGGCGTCCGCAGCCTGTTGGCGATTTCGGCGCCGACGGGTGTCGCACTGCCGGCGCTGGGGCGGGGGAGTGTGCACGCCGCCGTGGTGCACGGTGTCGAGTCCGAGCTTCCCGATCCTCCGGTCGAGGTCGTCCGGTGGCATCTGGCCGGGTGGCAGGTGGGCGTGGCTGTTACCCCCCGGCTCCGCGCAAAATCGCTCGAGGCGGTGCTCGGAAGCGATCTCACGATCGTCCAGCGTGACCCGGCGGCCGTGAGCCAGCAGGCATTCGACCGCGCGCGCCGCGCCACCGGGGTCGAGTTACGGCCGGGCGGACCTGACGCCGCCGGCCATCTGGATGCGGCACGCATCGCCGCCACCCTGGATGGGGCTGGTGTCACCACCGAAGGGGCGGCAAGGGCATTCGGCCTCGACTTCCTGGCGCTGGAGGACCACATCGTGGAGGTGTGGATCGCGCAGCGTTGGCGCGATCATCCTGGCGTTATCGCGCTCGGAGAGCTGCTGGCGACGAAGGCGTTCACCGAGCGCGTCTCCCACTTCGGCGGGTACGACCTGACGCGCTGCGGTCAGCTCGTCAGCTAGCTCTGAGGCGCCGAGCCCGGCACCGGCTGCCCGCCGCGCCGGGCAGGGCCGCTCAGAGGTAGGCGGACCGGGAGCCGGTGTTGTGCAGCGCGGACGGTGAGCCGACGGCCTCGCGGTTGTCGGAGCCAGCGAGCCGCAGCAGCGTGTCG
>DATCFW010000470.1:0-3643 GCA_036509295.1 Solirubrobacteraceae bacterium
CGCGCCGGTGCGACGAACCGCAGCGCGTGGATCGCGAACTCCTCGAAGTGAGGGCGGTGGACCTCACGTCGATCCGCCGAATAAAGGTCCGCTCCCTTTGCCCGCGCTAAGGCGCGCTGAACAACGGGGTGCGGGACCCGGAGCCGGTCCGCGAGCGATCGGTAGCTCCACTGTTCATCCTGCGCGAGGAGTCCGGCGAGAACGTAGATGTCGGCATCCTTGACCATGGCCCGAGAGTGTATCTCGTATCAATACATCATACAAGAGCATGCGTTAATCCGACGGGCCAGTCACTTCCCTATGCCTACCGGGCGTAAGGGGCAATGATGCTGTCCGCTATCTCCTGATTGGCCGCGAACTCGCGGACCGCAGTCGCATCCTCCTCGCCTTCTTGCGGAGGATGCCGAAGGTCTCGCCGAGATCACGCTCCGGCAAGGACGCGGCCTTCCCCGAGGACCCGATGAAGAAAGGTGCCAGGTACGCCGCTCCACTCGTCTGCCTCGCGCCGGCGATAGACGACCAGATCAATCGCGACATCAAGTCCTCGGAGCTCCCTGCGGAGCCGCCCGTACTCCTCTCCGCGGCGCGCAAAATCGGGCTCGATCACCAGCAGATCCAGATCGCTGTCGGACCGGGCCTCGCCCCTTGCACGTGACCCGAAGAGGATGATGTCGGCATCAGGGGCGGCCGCAGCAAGGCGGCGCCCGGCCTCCGAAATCAGAGCATCATCGGTCATCGTCATGGCTCCAGAAGCGCAAGAGGGTGAATCTTCAACCGGCCTTGACACGCTTCGACTCCTTCTAGGAATCCTGGCATAGACGAGGCGAGATCTGACCTCATTTTCCCCCGGGCTGATCGCCCGCGTCGACCGCGTGAGCCGGTGTCCCTGACTGATCAGTCGCCAGGTTCGGGCCTCATGGTTGCCCGCGCTTCGATCTGCTCGAGTAACCAGTCATCAAGAGAGCGCGTCGGCAGGCAGACTTGGCCGGGGAGGAGCCCGCGGGTCAGTCCTCTTCGGCGTTCCCAATACGCAAGTACAATCTTGCGTATGACCACTCGGGAGAAAGCCCACGCGCTCCTCGATCGCCTCTCCGAGGAGGAGCTGGCAGCCGAGTACCAGCGGCTGCGACAGGCCGTCGAGGGCGAGCGGACGCCCGATGATCTGGCCGAGCTGGAGCAGTTCAGCGCACGAGCTTCGCGCGGTGTCCTCCGCCACATGACCGAGGACGAAGAAGAGGCCGGACTGTCCTGGGAGGAGTTTCGGCCGCAGTGAAACGGGGTGAGGTCTGGTGGCATGAGCCACCAGACGAAAAGCCACGACCCGTCCTCATCCTCACGCGCGACGACGTGATCGCCCGTGCGCTCGATGTCGTAGCGATGCCCGCGAGCAGGACGGCTCATGACTGGCTGACCGAGGTGGAGGTCGGACCCGAGGACGGGATGCCGACGACCTCCTTCCTCATCGCCGAGAACACGCTGTCGGCGGAGAAGATCTACCTGACTGAATGCATCGCCGAGTTGGGCGCGGCAAGAATGGATGCGGTCTGCCGAGCGCTGGCATCTGCGACCAGTTGCGGTTGATCGTCTCGACCTGTGGCCCTGACCGACTCCTGACTAGACGCAGCCGAGAAATAAGCGAAGCGGCTGAGCACCTATGAAGTGGGGGGCTGAAGGACCCGACCGTGAGTCAAGGACGCCCGCTTTCGCAGAACCTCGATTGCGTCGTCAAGGTTCTCGGCCGCGAGCTGCATGTACTGGACATCGTCTATCTCGTCTATCTCCTCCTCCTCGTCGTAATAGGGGCGATCGTTATTGAGGAGAACCATCGCCGTATAAACCATCGCGAGAAGCTCCCACTCCTTGCCGAAGCCGCTTGCGATGACCAGCTCATGCTGCTGCCACCGCCTGGTTTTGAAATCCACGGAACCCCAACGTTTCGTTTCCAGGGCAGCGGCGAGGCGATCGCGGTTCTCCAGTAGCTCGGGTAGAACAAGTCGAGCAGCCGTCTTCGTTTGTCGTCCATCCGATCGGCGGGCCAGCAGGTAACTGAACAGCGCATTCAGAAAGCCCCCGAGCAGAACTCCCAAGATTCCGATGAAGGCAATAAGCAACGCTGACTCACCGGCACACGTTCTAGGCGGCCAGTTCTATGTCGCTGAGATCGAGCTGGGCATCGTTCGGCGCCGCCTCGATAAGGCTCATAAGAGTCTCGTCTTTCTCCCAGGGCCACGTTGGTTCTCCATGCTGTCGGTAAAACAAAAAGGGCTCTCCTGACGTTTCCGTGGGTCACGTAACGGTGACTCTCCCCGGCAGCGGCGGACACAGCCCGCCGAGCTTCAGCATCGCCAGGGAGATCAACGCCTGAGGTGAGTGGAAGCCGAAGGCGCGGCGGGCGATCAGGCGGATCTGGGTGTTGATCGCCTCAACGCGGGCGTTGGAGAGGCCGTGGCGGATCGCCGCCACGATCCCCTCTCGCTGCGCAGTGATCGTGCGCGACAGCTTCACGAAGGGCTTGAGGCGACAGCGCCGCGCCCAGGAGAGCCATTCGTCGAGAAGTACGATCGCCTTCCGTGCCGGCAGGCGGTAGATCTGGCGCAGCTGCTCCTTCAGCAGGTAGGCGCGGTAGAGCGGCCGGTTGAGCTTCTCGACGTCGGCGAGCTTTGACTGCCGGCGCGCTGTCAGGTTCTCGGGGTTCTTCCAGAGGGCGTAGCGGGTGCCCTTGAGCTCTGCCGCCACCTCGCCCTGGCCTTGGCGGCGCGCTTCGCGCCAGACCTCGCGGCGGATCTGATCGAGCGCCTCGGTGGCGAGCTGAACGACGTGGAAGGGATCGACGCAGCGCTTGGCCTTCGGGCAGCGCTTCGCCAGCACCGCCTCGATCCAGCCCGCCATGTCGCAGGAGACGAGCTTCAGCTGCTTGGTGCGCTTGGCACCGAGCGCATCGAAGAACGCCTCCACGGTCGCCTTGTCGCGCCCCGGCGCCGCCCACACGAGCCTGCCGGTGTCGTGGTCGACGACCACGGTCAGGTAGCGGTGGCCCTTGCGGTGGGAGATCTCGTCGATCCCGATCCGCTCAAGGCCGGCGAGCAGGTCGGCCTCCCGCCCGGCCTCGGCGGCCACCCGCTCGCAGATCCGCCCGACGCTGCGCCAGCTGATCCGCATCAGCTCGGCGACGGCGCTGCCCGAGGTGTTCACCGCCAGCCAGGCGACCTGTTGCTCGAAGGCTCGCGTGAAGCGCGAGTCGTGCCGGGCCCAGGGGACGGCGCAGACGACCACGCCATGCTCGGGGCAGGCGACCCTGGGCGCGTCGGCCTCCAGGTGGGCGATGGTCGTGCCGAGGTCGAGAGCCCGCCGGCGCCGTCGCCCCTCGCCGAGGTCGAAGCCCGGCGCGCGGCGCCCGCAGACACCGCAGCGATCCCGTTCCCGGTGGTGCGGTCTGACCGCCACCACTACCTGCCCTTCCTCGTCGCTCTCCACGCCCTCGACCACTGCCCGCTCCAAGCAGAGCAGGCGTGCCCATACCCTTTTCTCGCGCACGTCGTTGCCGCTCCTTCCGTATCCGACTCTTCGAACAAGCCGGAAACCTAGGTGCGGAGCGGCGTGCGCCTCTTCTCAGCTGCCTACTTCACCCACGGAAACGTCAGGA